>CAZZIL010000435.1:0-4311 GCA_964654265.1 uncultured Gammaproteobacteria bacterium
GTCCCGTCGGTCAGCGCCCCGTGCAGGTCGTCGTAGTCGACCATGATCCCGCGGGCCGTGTTGACGAACAGGACGCCCGGCCGCATGCGGCTGAAGAACTCGCGGCCAAAGCGGTTGCCCCCGCCGGGCTGCAGTCGCGAGTGCAGGCTGACCACGTCGGATTGCGCCAGCAACGAATCCAAGTCTGACGCGACAGCCCCGGCATCGGTGTGCGACGCCGACAGCGGCTTGAACGGGTCGTGCACCAAAACGCGCGCCCCGAACGGGAGCAACAACGACACCACGCGCGAGCCGACTTGGCCGTAGCCGACGACCCCGACCGTGAGCTCGCACAGCTCGCGCCCGGCGCGGTCCTCCCGGTAGAGGTCCCCGCGCCAGCGCCCGGCGCGCAGTTCCTCGTGCCCCAGCCGGATCAGCCGGGTCTCGGCCAGGACCAGCCCCACGGTGAACTCCGCCACCGCCGAGGCGTTGCGCCCGGGGGTGTGCACCAGCCGGGGGGCGCCCGACCCCGACGCGCGAATGCCCGCCGAGTCGACGTTCACCGGACCTCCCCTCGTGACAACGACAAGCCCCAACCCGGGAAGCTCGCGCGCCATCGCCGCCGACAGCGGTGACAGGTGGTTCACCAGTATCTCCGCACCCTCCGCAAGCCGCAGGACCTCCTCTGGACCGCCCATGTACTCGCGCAATCCCCGCAGGTCATCGCGGTCCGCCACCAGCCGCATCGGCTCGTCCGGCCACGGGTGGCACAGCTCCCTGAAGGTGAACGGCTTGCCAAGCGCCTCCAGATGCCGCCTGATCGACCCCGGAGTGACGAAGTTGTCACCGATGATCGCCACGATGCGCCCGCCCATGCGCGGCAATTCTATCGCCTGCCGCATCGGCGCGGCGCGACGCACCGCGTGGAAGGTGGGACCTGCCCGCAAACACCGGGGGCGCGGCAGAATCGGCGCCACGGGCCCGGCGGGAGAAGACCGCCGTGGCGACTCCGTCACGCCTCGCCGCCGGGCGGGTCCCGATGCGCACCATCGGGTCCGGGGCGGCCCGCGCATCGATCTGTCTGAGATTTTTCCGGTACCGCCTGAAGATTTCGTCGGTTGCGCGAGAGTGCCACCCTCGGCCAGGAAATGGGCGGCGCGTACTGTTGCCGGACGCAGTGCTGACGTGCGCGGGACCGGGGCGAGACAAGGACCGGCAGATCGCCTTGTCACTTGTCCCGGGCCGGCTCCCAGAGCCTGCGGATCGGCACGGCGCGCAACCTCTTCCCGAAGGGGAGGCAAACCTCGCCATCGTACAGGACAACACCGCACGCAAAGTTCGGGCCCGCGGCATCGGCCAGCCTCTGAAGCCCTCGAAAGTCCGATTGCGTGACGGTGGCCCCGGCCTTCACCTCAACGCCGGCGACCCTGAGGCCGTCGGACTCGATCACGATGTCCACTTCCGCCTTGTCGTTCTCCCTGTAGTGGTGGAACTCCAAGTCGGTGGACCTTCCGCTCGCCTGACGGCGCAGTTCTTGGTAGACGAATGTCTCGGCAAGTTGCCCGAGAAGATCGTGGCGGGTCGCAAGAGTCTCCTCGTTGAGGCCGAGCAGGCTGCACGCCAGACCCGTGTCGCCGAAGTGAGCCTTCGGGGCCTTCACGAAGCGCCCCAGCCTGTTGTTGCGCCAGGCGGGAATGATGTCCAGCAGGAACATCTCCTCCATCAGCCTGACGTACCGGCCGACGGTCGGTTGCGTGACCTTGAACGCCGTCGCCAAGCGGTTTGCGTTCAGCAGCCGGGCAGTCTGGGACGCCATGGCCCGGAGCAATCCCCGAAGAACCTCGGGGCGATCCACACGGTACAGCTCCTGCATGTCCCGTCTCGTCAGGCCGGACACGTAGCTCCGATGCCATCCTTGCCGGATCCCCGCGGGCATGGAGGGCAGGATGGCGGGATACCCGCCAAGCGCGATCCTTGCGCGGAGGTCCGCCCCGAGCCGTGGATACTCCCCGCGATCGAAGTTCGCATCGAAAAGGTCGTCGATGAACCGGGGCATGACGCCAGCCCTCTCGCACGAGGACATCGGGAAAAGGTGCAGGTGCTCCGCCCGGCCAGCCAAGGAATCCGGCAACAGACGAATCAGCTGGCAGGATCCGGTGAGCAACAGGTTCGCCCGTGCCCGGTCGCCATCGATCCGTTGCTTCAACGGCAGGACGATCCTGGGAACGTGCTGGATCTCATCCAGGATCGCGTGGTCGGGAAGGCTGTCGACAAACCCGCGCGGATCGCGTGTGGCACTGTCCCGCTCTCCCTCGGCCTCAAAGTCGATATAGCGGAAGCCCTGCGACTCGAGTGCGCCTCTTGCCAGTGTTGTCTTCCCGCTTTGCCGGGGACCCAACAACAGGACCGCCGGCCATACCGCCAGTCGCTCAAGCAACCGGGCCTCGACATGTCGTCTCCGGGGCGTGGTGTTGTCTGTCATGGCGGCGCCAATTCAGGCCGGGCCGAGCCCGGCAACTCTCCGTTTGAAGTTTTTTCTGCGCCTATTTTACTTTTTTCCCTGTTCCATTTGCTATTTTTTTTGACTCTGCTTGCAATTTTTCGTTGCCACACCCGCTATTTTTTCTGCGCCTGTTTGCAATTTTTTCTCTATGCACTTGCTATTTTTCGTGCAGACATTTAAAATTTTTTCTCTCCAAGAGACGCCCCGGTCGCGCATGGGCACCGTCCCCGGACGGGGCGAGAAACTCCGCCTCGGTGGTCGCCCAAGGCCCAACATCGACGGGCATTGCCAAGGCGCCGCCGCATCGGGACGCGCCGCGGGCATCGGGTCCGGTCTGCCCTACGGGGCCGACCACCCGGCGATCAGCAACAGGAGTCCCGAGGCAAGCACGGCCGTCCCGGCCAACCGCACGCGCGATGCCGACGCGGCCCACAGCATCTCCCTGAGCCGCTCCTCCCGCGCCAGTGACCACCGGAGGAACAGCCCCTCGCCGATGAGCACGATCCCCACCCCGGTGAACGCCGCCGGGACCAAGGGCACCTCCCCCGGCCAGCGGACGCCACCCAGGAGGACCGCCAGCCACATCAGCGCGAGGCCGGCGACCATGCCCCCCCACGACATCGCGGCGCGCGCCCTTGTCTCCACCGCAAACCCCGCCCGGGCGATGCCCAGCCACACGGCCGGCGCGCACGCCGGGACCGCGCCCTCCAGGACCAGCGCGACGCCGGAGGACAGCAGGACAAACTGAAGGGGGCCGGGTTCCACTGTCGGCGGGCAGGGGGTGCCCGGGATGCGCGCGGACCGCCCGCCCGCGGGCGCGCGTCAGTTCGGCGCGCTGCCGCCCTGGCTGTTGAAGTAACGGAAGAAGTCGGAGTCCGGGTGGAGCACCATGAAGTCTGATGAGTTGCCGAGCGAGCGCTCGTACGCCTGCAGGCTCCGGTAGAACGCGTAGAACTCGGGGTGCTCCTGGTAGGCCGACGCGTAGATCGCGGTCGACGCGGCATCGCCGGCGCCCTTGATCTTCTCGGCCTCCTTCTGCGCCTCGGCCAGGATGATCGACCGCTCCTTGTCGGCCGTCGCCATGATCTTCTCCTTCTCCGCGTCGCCCTCGGAGCGGCGCTCGTTCGCGACGCGGCGGCGCTCCTCGATCATGTTCCGGTAGACGTTCTCGCTCACCTGTTGCGGCAGCTCGACGCGCTTGACGCGCACGTCGGTCACCTCGACCCCGAAGCGCTCGGCCGCCTCGTTGGCGCGGTCCCGCATGATCCGCATCACCTCGTCGCGCTGCCCGGAGACGACCTCCTTGACCGTGCGCTTGCCGAACTCGTCGCGCAACCCGCGGTTGATGATCTGCTGCAGGCGCACGATCGCCTGCTCCTCGATCCCCTGCACCGTGATGTAGTACGACGCCGCATCGACGATCCGCCACTTGATGTAGGAGTCGACCAGCACGTTCTCCTTCTCGGAGGTGATGAACCGGTCCGGGTCCTTGGAGTCGATCGTCAGGATCCGCGAGTCGAAGCGCCTCAGCGTCTGCCACGGGAACTTGAAGTACAGCCCCGGCCGCTTGTGCGCGCCGACAATCTCGCCGAACTGGAGCACCAGCGCGCTCTCCCAGGGATAGACGGTGAACAGGCTCAGCGACAGCAGGGAGACCCCGGCGGCGACCGCGACCAGCAGGGTGTAGACGGCCCGCATCCCCTAGCGCCTCAGGTTGAGGTTGTCGCGCGCGTTGTTGATCTCGCGCCTCAGGCGGTCGAGCAGCTCGGTCCCCTGCTGCGCAGCCGGGGCCGAGGACGGCGCGATCCCGCCGGGCGCGCCGGGCGGCA
>CAZZIL010000436.1:0-1641 GCA_964654265.1 uncultured Gammaproteobacteria bacterium
CCGCCGGCGTCTGGCGCCGCCCGGCCCGGTCGGGTGTCGGTTGGTCTGTCACGTGCTCTCCTTCGCGCTGGCGGATTCTCCCCGGAAACACAAAGTTCTGCACACCCCCCATCGGTGCACGACACCCAGGACGCCGAGCACGCCGTGGCGCTGTTCACGCGGGCGTTCGAGGAGCACAAGATCGCGTCGGGGACCCTCACCGCGCCCTCCGACAACGAGCCGGCGGTGCGGGCGTGCTCCACATACGCCCGCCTGCGGTGTGTCGAGGTTGACATCTCACACATTCGCCCCGGGGTGAGCAACGACAACGCCCAAGCGGAGAACGTGTTGCGCACACTGAAGCGCAACCAGCTCCTCCCGGTTCGGCCCTTCGGTAACAAGCGAGCGACGGGCGCGTGGGCCGAGACCATCGCCCGGTGGTACAACACCAAGCACCGCCACAGCACGGTGCACCACGTCACCCCGTCGGAGTGCCACCGCGGGGAGGACGCCGAGATCCTGCGACGACGTTTCGGCATCATCGACAAGGCGCGCGAGGAGAACCCGGAGCGCTGGTTCGACGGCCGGGTCTTCGCCCCCGAGTCTGTCCACGAGGTCTGGGTCAACCCGCGTCTGGGCACCGAGAGTCGCGCGTGATCGGCGAGGCCGCCCTCCTCGCCGCCACGCTCCCGACAATCGGCCAGGCACCCGGCTGACCGGGATGCCGGGCGTCCGAGAGCCTCGCGCGAGCGCGACATCCGGCGCCGGGGGCGACGGCCGGCCGCGCCCCGCCAAGGCACCGGCGCGCCGGGCCAAGGAACCCGTAACCCACGTCGCATGATCCCGCCGACCGGGTAGGTCCCCGGTAGCCCGGGTCGCCGGGTTTCTCGCGGTCACGCTACCAATCACACCTCGCCGGCGGAGACAATCCCCTCATGCCGGCGCGGGGTCCCCGCCCACGCCAGACACCGGGGCACACGTCACCGATGGGCCGATGAGCCGGCTTGCCCGGCCCGTCGGCCGGACGCCCCCCACGCTTGGCAACCTCACCGGTAGTGACGTTCCGGTGCGACAACGAACCGTGACCCGGCGATCCCGACCGCGACCCAGACCGATCCGTGCGAGAACACCGAAACGCGTGCCAGCGGTGGTGCGACCAACGAACGACACCGCGACCCCGGAGGCGAAGAGACGCCAGCACTCAGGCTAAACCCGCCACGCGCCCCCCAGACCGCCGCGGGGATGCCCGGCAATACGGCAATGCGCCCGTCGGGCGCACTGGTTGAGCCCCCCCTTTGACCGGAGTGACTTGTCTCGCGAGGCGAAATCTCTGGTAGAATACCACTCAAGTGACTGGTGTGCTGGTTCCCATGACAACAGAACAGAAGGTGGTGACTTGCGGAGCCTGACTTCGGCACTGTCTCCAGTGCTGGCATTGGTGTCGATCGTGCTGATGGACCACGTGCGCGCAGGGAACCCTGGTGCGCGTGAGGTCGATCTCGGTTCTGTGACCCACGAGAGGAACGGCTTGGTCACCGAGGTGTTCCGACTCGCCCCCGAGTACGAGACACTCACTGTCACGGTACGGTCAGCCTCCCGCGGGATTGAGGTTGCCGGGACCGCAGGCAGTAACGGCGTGCCGTCGTTCGTTAACCCTCCAAT
>CAZZIL010000437.1:0-1869 GCA_964654265.1 uncultured Gammaproteobacteria bacterium
GCTGAGCGAGGCCGCCGCCGAGTCGCTGCCGTTCTTCAAGGAGATGGCGATCGGGGCCGCCATCATCGCGTTCCTGATCTTCGAGCCGGACGGGCTCGCCCACCGCTGGAGTCTGGTGAAGGCCTACTGGAAGTACTACCCGTTCCGCCACTGACCGGCCGGGCGCGACGCGCTCGCCATGACGTGGCAGGCCGCCAAAGTGGTGCGCCGGCGACCCTTCTCCCCAGGCCAGTCAGGGTGCGGACCCGCGGAACACGTTCTCCGTGTGCCATCGCAGAAGCGCCGGGGAGGGACGCTCGCTCACGTTGCGGGGAAGCGCGATCGGACGCCCGGCGTGCCCCTCGAAGATGGCGCGGAACGCCGGGTCCGGCACGTCAAGCGCCGGCGACAACCTCGTCACGTGGTCCTCGGTCACCGTGACCAAGCCGCGGTCGAAGGCGCGCGCGTGAAGGGCGTTCAGGAGCAGGCCGTTGCCCCACCCGGCGCGCTCGCCCGGGCTCGCAAGCTCCCACGGCTTGATGTGGCACGCGACCAGCAGCTCCTCGCAGCCGTGCCCGGTCACGCAGCAGCGGTGGCCGCAGGCATCAAGCAGGCGGGCGCGAAGCAGCCCCCGGTGGATCCGCCCGGCGGACCGGGCGGGCCCGGCGTCGCGACCGGCAAGAAGGAAGGGGTACAGGTCCGCGGCCTCCAGCAACACGCGGTCGGGCTCCCCCATCCACTCGCGGACAATCTCCCGGTCGAGGTCGCTCACGTGGGACAGCGCCCTGAGCCCGCCGCGGACCTCGCCGGGCAGGCAGGCGAACAGGTTCAGCGCCTTCATCGCGAGCGCAGCCGGCGTGCGGCCGATCACCCGCGCCGCCCGGCCGACCTCGGGGTTGGCCTTGGACAGCCCCGCGTATGGGAGCCGCAACACCAGAAGCAAGGCAAGCAACGTCTCGTCGCGCGTCCAGTTCCGTCGCCTGCCCGCTGTCGTCGGCCGCATCGGCAAGTCCTCCTCCCGCAACCATACCACAGGTCCCCGACGGCCCCGTCCCAGGCCCGGGACAGTTGATATAATCCGTTGCCAGAGGAACTGCCAGGCGCGGCACGCCGGGATTCCCGGTCGCCATGCCGCGCGCACCGAGAGGAAACGACATGGGAAAACGCTGGGCCAACCTGCTTGCGACGGCCGTTGCCGGGGCGCTCGCCTCGGGCGCGACGGCCCAGGAGAGGATTTTCGTCGGCCAGCTGATGGACCTGACCGGGCCGACGGCATTTGTGGGGACGGCCTACGGGGGCGGGGTGCGCGACGCGCTTGAGCACGTCATCCGGCAGGGCGGCCCGATCGGCGAGATGCTGGAGTACGAGTCGGTCGACTACTCGTACAAGGTCCCGCAGGCGATCGCGCAGTACAAGAAGTGGAGCTCGCGCGACATGGTCGCGATGCAGGGGTGGGGCACCGGCGACACCGAGGCGCTGATCGAGTTCGTGGCGCGCGACCAGGTGCCGACCTTCTCGGCCTCCTACTCGGGCCACCTGACGGACCCGACCGGGATCAACCCGCGGACGAAGAAGCCGGCGCCGTACAACTTCTTCTACGGCCCCTCCTACTCGGACGGGTGCCGCGCGCTGGTGAAGTGGGCGAAGGAGGAGTGGGAGCGCTCCGGGGCGTCGGGCAAGCCCAAGATCGTGCATGTCGGGGACAACCACCCCTACCCGGAGGCGCCGCGCCAGGCGTGCACCGAGTACGCGACCGAGCTGGGCTTCGACATCGTCCCGGCGGTGGTGGTGTCGATGAAGCCGGGCGACTTCAAGGCGCAGTGCCTGACCATCAAGGAGAGCGGCGCGGACTTCGCGTTCATGGCGAACCTGGGCGCCTCGGTGGTGTCG
>CAZZIL010000438.1:0-4962 GCA_964654265.1 uncultured Gammaproteobacteria bacterium
AAGCTTCTCGACCGACAAGTACAACTCGGAGTCGCTCTTCAGGCGGCCGTTGGTCATTCTCATCGTTCGCCGGGCCAAGTCCGCCAGTCCGTCCGGCGAGAAGACACCGCTGCTGATGGAAATCCAGTCCCCGAGCATGGGGAGAATCTCGGGATCCGGATGGTCAAGCAGCCATTCCCAGGCCGCGATGGCGCGTGGACCGCTGAAGCCTAGGTGGACCGGGAATCCCTGGCGGAAGAACCTGCCTACCTGCTCCACAAACCCCATGGTCTGACTGCGAGTGCACCCTTCCCGGAACTCCCGGAACAGGGGGTGCTCGGGGCCGAACCGCTCGAAGCGGATGTGGGCGTGCGCGAAGATCCGCCCGATCGAGAACGCCGGGTCGCCCCCAAAGTACGTGTCCTTCTCCGTCAGCCCCATCGCGCGCCGGTACACATCGTGGAAGACGGGGTCGAAGAACATCTCCTCCGTCGGGTCTTTGGCCAGGAAGGTGCTGAGCGCGGCCGAGAACCGCTTCTTGTCGGTGGCGCCGGCTGGGAAGACGTGCCTCACCATGGAGCGCATCCAGTCCGCGTCCCAGTCGCACAGCTGCCGGACATGGTAGCCGAACTCGCGCGTGGCCGGGGGGTCGGTCTCCCGCTCGAAAAACCTGCGGCACAGGTCCCACGCCCGGGAGACGATCTCGGAGTCTTGGGTGCCTGGGGCGGTGCGGAGCTCCCGGACGATGCCCACGGGTCCCCGGAACAGCACAGCCCGGCAGAGCTGTGCCGACGCCTCGTAGTGGTCAATACCGCCATCGCCAAGCGCGGGGGGACCGTTGCGGGGGTTGGTGCCCAGGTTGTCGTGGGTGTACTCGAAAAGGTACTCCACCAAGTCGAGGACTTGGTCGCCATGTCGCTCTGCTAGGTGTCTCGAGACGGCATCGGCCGTCGACATGCCTTCGGCGATCAGGTCGACCATGTGCTCGTGGACATCTGCCCAGTTGTAGAGAGGGAAGATCTCGCCCGCCTCCCGCTCAAACGGGCGCTCTTTGCCCGATTCCATTATGGCAACGGACAGGCTGATCGCCTCGTCCAGCTGGGAGGGTGTGAGATCAGCCCGGTAATGTCGGACAGAGTGGACGAGGGGTCTCATGTAGGAAAGCACCTCGTCGGGTCCCCGCGCCCGGTCGAACACGGCGTTTGCGTCCTGCGCTTGCGCGACGGGTGGAGGGGGCGGCCGGACCGCCTCGATCCCGACGGAGTGCGGCACCGTCGCTACCGACTGCATCGCGCCGCTTGCCGTGTGCGTCTCCGCCAGTGGCGCGCTCCCGGTGGTCGCGCCCGGTCCGCCGAGGGCGACAGTCTCCCCCGAGGACTGGGGCTCCCCAGTCGCTCCTCTCCCCCAGTGATCGTTCCCTTGGACCATCGTCCTTCAAGTATAGCAGGTGGGAGCATTGGGTCGGTTGCACGGCGCACCTCCCCGGTTTTCCCGGTCGGCGGTTGGTTGGGCGCAACTCTCCCCGTCCTGGCCGGGTCGCCAGATCACCACCTGCCGGGCGCATGCGTCCGGCGCGTGGGACCCCCCCGAATCGCCCATCGGAAAGGGTCAAGTTGCCGCGCACCGGATCGCGACCGAGACAGTGCACAAGCCCCATTCCGGGACGTGGCCTCCCGGCGCGTCAACGGGTCCCGCCTCGGGGACCGTGGCACGGCCGTCGCCAGGCGGAGGGATCCCTGCCCGGAGCCGCCCACGGCGGTCACCGCCGCGTGGTCCGGTCCACGCGCGCACACCGCGCGGGCATGGGCACGGGACAATCCGCCCGCAAGGGACGGCCCTGACGCCCTGTCCGCGGCGTCCGGCGGGCACGCCGCGAAGTGGGCGGGTGTCAGGGCGTTTTGTGCCGGGGCGCCTTGGTTGTGTCGGCTTGGGTCCGGTCCCCGCGCCCGTGCTGTATAATGCGCCGCTTTTGGCGGGCATAGCGATGGCCAAGGGCAAGACATCCTCTCCCCTAGTCGGGATTCTCATGGGGAGCAAGAGCGATCTCCCGACGATGGACCGCGCCGCGGAGATCTTCCGCGAGTTCGGCATTCCCCACGAGGTGAGGGTGCTCTCCGCGCACCGCACCCCGGACCTTGTCGCCGAGTACGCGCAGTCGGCGGCCAGCCGCGGCCTGAGGTGCGTGATCGCCGGCGCGGGCGGGGCCGCCCACCTGGCCGGGGTGCTCGCGGCGCAGACCCGCCTGCCGGTGCTCGGCGTGCCGATACGCTCGCCGACGCTCGACGGCCTGGACTCGCTGCTGTCAACGGCGCAGATGCCGCGGGGGATCCCGGTCGCGACCTTCGCGGTCGGCGAGGCCGGCGCGGCGAACGCCGCGCTCTTCACCGTGCGGATGCTCGCGGTGTCGGACGCGGCGATGCGGCGCAAGCTGCAGGGGTTCCACAAGGCGATGGAGAAGAAGATCGTCGACCAGAACCGCGAGCTGCAGGCGAAGGCCTGACGCCGGGAAGACACCAAGGGGGACGGGAAATGGAGCCGCTGTTCGAATCCGACCTGGCCGGGCTGCGCCTGCTGTCGCGCGGCAAGGTGCGCGACATCTACGAGATCGACGCCGGGCGCCTGCTGATGGTCCAGACCGACCGGATCTCGGCGTTCGATGTGGTGTTCGACGACCCGATACCCGGCAAGGGGGCGATCCTCACGGAGATCACCCGGCACTGGTTCGGCAAGGTCGGCGGGACCGTCGCCCACCACCTGCTGGAGGACCGCCCGGAGGACCACGTCTCCCCGGCCGAGCACGGCACGGTCCGCGACCGCTCCCTGGTGGTCCGGCGCCTGGACCCGATCCCGGTCGAGGCGGTGGTGCGCGGCTACCTGGCCGGCTCCGGGCTCCAGGACTACCGGGCGAACGGGTCCGTCTGCGGGATTCCCCTGCCCGACGGGCTGCGGGAGGCGGAGCGGCTGCCGGAGCCGATCTTCACCCCGGCGACAAAGGCCCCGATGGGCAGCCACGACGAGAACATCTCGATCGGGCAGGCGGCCGAGATCGCCGGACCCGGCGTGATGGAGAAGGTCGAGCGCACGTCGCAGGAGCTCTACGCCCTCGCGCACGGGGAGATGCAAGGCAAGGGGATCATCCTCGCCGACACCAAGTTCGAGTTCGCCGTCGGCGGTGACGGCGAGCTGGTGCTGATCGACGAGGCGCTCACGCCGGACTCCTCGCGCTACTGGCCCGCCGAGTCGCACGAGCCCGGGAAGACCCCGGAGAGCCTCGACAAGCAGCACCTGCGCAACTGGCTCGGCCGCACCGGCTGGGACCGCAAGCCGCCGGCACCCAGGCTCGATGCCGACATCATCGGCCAGGTCGCCGACCGCTACAGGCTGATCAGGAACCTCATCATCGGCTGATGGCCTGGCTCACCCGTGACATCGGGGGAGTCGCACAGGCGCTCTTGCGCGGCGGGATCGCGGCGTTCCCGACGGAGACCGTCTACGGCCTCGGGGCTGTCGCCACCGACGAGGCCGCGGTGCGCAAGGTCTACGAGGCGAAGGGGCGCCCGGCCGGGCATCCGCTGATTGTCCACCTGCGCGACTTCGGGGAGGCCGGCCAATGGGCGGCCGACGTCCCCGCGGCGGCGCGGGCCCTTGCCGGGCGGTTCCTCCCCGGGCCGCTCACCGTCGTCCTCAGGCGGTCGGGACGGATTCCCCCGGCGGTCACCGGGGGGCTCGACACCGTCGCGCTGAGGGTCCCGTCGCACCCGCTGGCCCGGCGCCTGCTCGCGCAGGTCGGCCTCCCGGTCGCGGCGCCGTCGGCCAACCTCCACGGGCGGCCGAGCGCCACCGAGCCCGCCCACGTGCTGTCGGACTTCGCCGGCTCCGACTTCCCGGTGTTGGACGGCGGGCCCTCGGACCTCGGCATCGAATCGTCGATCGTCGACCTCTCGGGGGACGGCGGACCCGTCCTGCTGCGCAGCGGCCCCGTCGGCCTGGACGATATCCGCGCGGCCGCCGGTGTCGACCCGGCGGACCGCTCGGCCGGGACGAACCCCCGCTCCCCGGGCGGGCTTGCCCGGCACTACTCGCCGCGCAAGCCGTTCCGGGTCGTCGACCCGGGGCGGCTGGGCGACGCCGTGCGCGAGGATCCCGGGTGCGGGCTGGTCTCCGCGCGCCGCCCGCCCGGGCACACCGGCCCCTGGCTGGAGGCGCCGCGGGACCCCGCCGGCTACGCGAGGCGGATCTACTCGATGCTGAGGGAGCTTGACGCCGACGGCGCCTGCCCGGCGATCGTCGCCGAGCGCCCGCCCGCGGGCGCCGGGTGGGCCGGCGTCAACGACCGGCTGGCGAGGGCGGCCGCGCGCTGAGCCGGGGCCGGGGCGTCACTCCCCCTTCTTCCCCTTCTTGGTCGCCCGGCCGGCTGTTGGCGCCAGCGGAAAGCCCAGGTCCGACAGCTTCATCATCTGCTCCGCCCCCTTGGAGAACCGCTTCTGCGCGTCGGAGTACACCCGGACGATCTGCTTCAGGTACTCCTGGAACGTGTTGCTGAGGAAGCGCCCCTGCATGGTCGCGAGCTCCCCCCACAGGTTGTTGTCGAGCCCGACCAGGTCGCCGCGGTCCGCCAGCTCCTTCTGCATGTCCAGCAGCATCGGCATGCTCTGCTCCAGGAACACCCCGAGCGAGCTCTGCATCGTGCTCCCGTGGAACATGATGATGTTGCGCAGGCTCGCCTCGCTGAACATCGGCATTTGCAACAGCTCCTGCTCCAGGATGATCTGCAGCAGGACCGTCCGGGTGATGTCCTCGCCGTCGCGGGCGTTGCGCACCCGGAAGTCGACGCCGTCGATCACCAGCTGCCGCACGTCGTCGACCGTGATGTAGCAGCTCTGCTCGGTGTCGTAGAGGCGCCGGTTCGAGTACTTCTTGATGACCCTGGTGTCGTCGTCGCTCATGGCTGTCCCCGTCTCCCGTCCTGTTCCCCCCGGGCGC
>CAZZIL010000439.1:0-9691 GCA_964654265.1 uncultured Gammaproteobacteria bacterium
CCCCCCGTGTGTGCGCCCCCCGTGCGCGCGCACGGCGGGCGCACACACGGGGGGAGGGGGATTTGTCGCCGGGCGGGGCCGCCAAGGGCGGGTGCCGGGAAGAGTCGGTTATCATTGTGGCCATGGACCAAGAGAGAAAAAGTCCGTTCAGGCCCGGCGCTGGAGAAGCTCCCCCGCACCGGGCAGGACACAAGGATGCGGAGCGTGTGTTGCTCAAGCGGGTGGGTCGGCTTGTCGATGAGGAGCCGGGTGGCATGGTTGTCCTGTACGGTCCCCGCGGCACCGGCAAGACGGTGCTCCTGACGGAGATTGAGGCGCAGGCGACCGAGCGAGGCGTCCAGGCTCGTGCGCTGAACCCGAACAGCTGGGGGAACAGCACCGAAGCCTTCATTCGGCGCCTGGCGCTCGGCGTCATTGACCAATCCCGGGTGAAGGGAGAGGTCACGCTCAAGGTGGTTTGCGCCAAGCTGAAGATCGCCTATGACCCCGGCTTTGTCAGTCCGGTGGCCGAGGAGATCCTGCGCCGGATGATGGAGGACAAGCCGGTCGCGTTGCTTGTTGACGAGGCGCACCGGTTGCCGCCCGAGATTGCGGACTGCCTTCTGAATGCCGTGCAGGAGTGTGTCAGGAAGGGGGGTCCGCTCCTGCTCGTGCTGGCCGGCACGCCGGGGATCGAGGCGAACCTCAGCCAGGCCCACGCCAGTTTCTGGGAGCGCTCGCGCCAGCTGAGGCTTGGGCGACTGGAGTCCCAGGGCGACATCCGGGCCGCCTTGACGTTGCCGGCGGAGAGGGAGGGGATGCCGTTCTCCCCGGAAGCGCTGGATCTGCTGGTGAAGGAGAGCCAAGGCTATCCGTACTTCATCCAGCTGTTGGGCGAGCAGTCGTGGGATGTCGCCATTGCGCGCGACCCGGGAGCGGAGCGCATTACGCTGGAGGACGCCCAGATCGGCGTGAGCATGGCGGGCGAGCAGCGGGACGCGCTATACGGGAGACGCCTGCAGGAGATCACAGAGCGGAAAATGAAACCCGAGGCATTGGCGGTCTCGAGGGCGTTCGTTGCCCCTGATGCCGGCAACGCACTGTCAAGGGCGAAACTGGGGACGGTGTTGAAACCGGTCCTTACCGAGGGCCGGACCGTCGATGACGCCATCAACGAGCTGTCTGACGTGGGACTTATTTGGCGGACCAGGAACCATTCGATCTGGGAGCCGGGAATCCCGTCGCTTTGCACCCACATCACGGAGCACCTGGTGATTGACTGACGGGGCCCCTGTCGGGCCCTTCCTGCCAGCTTGTGGCCGCAGGCGGCGATGACCTGCTTGCGGCACAGCCCGGGTCGGCGCCGGGCCAGGTCCTGGGCGTAGGCGCGCACCACCGGGTTGTGCACGCTGGCGGACAGGGCGCCGAGGTAGGCGATCATTCGCAGGTCGCGACCCCCCTTCTTGGAGATGCGGGTGCGGTCGAGGCTAGCGCCCGACTGGATGCGTTGCGGGACGATGCCGGCGTGGGCGCAGAACTTGCGCACGTCGCCGAAGCGGCGGACGTTGCCGAGCGCGCACACGATGGCGGCGAGCACCGGGCCGACGCCGGGGATGGACAGCAGCTGCGCGATGTCGCGGTCGACACGGCTGATGCGGGCATCGAGTCTGCGCAGCTCGGCGGCGGCGGCGTCGCGGCGGACACCGGGGTCCCTCAGGCTCCGGTGCCATGCCTTCAGACGGGTGCGCCACTTGTTCAGGTCCGTGAGCCGGCGGCGCGCCGCCGAGGGGGGCTCCCAGGCGCGCGACGGAATCTGCCGCGCGTACTCGCACAGCACGCGGACGTCGACGCGGTCCGTCTTGTTGCGCCCGTTGAGCGCGCGGTGGAAGTTGTACGTGCGCGCGCCGTCGACGGGCAACACCCGGTGCCCGCGCCCGTGCGAGGTCTCGCACAGGTCCTGCTCGAAGCCGCCGCTGGGCTCGACGCACAGCGGGCACGCCGTGCCCGCCTTCGCCTTTGCCCACTTCAGCAACCTGAGAATCGGCATCGTTGGCGAACTCCGCCGCGACGAAGGCCCTGTCGGGACCCTGCAGCGCGCAGGCCAGCGACGCCTTCGAGACGTCGACGCCGAGCACGAACTCGCCGTTGGCGACCCGTGTCGGAAGGTTTTCCATGGTTCTCTCCTTGTCTGTGAACGGAAGCCCGGCTGCGCCGAACGGAACCCCGCCCGGGAAGGCTGGTCGCCACTCATACAGGTCTATGCGAGGTCGGAGCCTCAAACTTTTTCCCGAGCTTCGCGGCCAAAGCGCCGAGGGGGTGCCAAGCACAGCTCGAGCTCAAGGCTCAGCCTCTGACGGCGTTTCCCCCTCGACTTCCCGGGACACAGCTTCTGCCCCCCCTCCTTGTACTGAAGGCTGGGACCCTGAATATACCTGCACGGGGTCGCGGTAACGGCCCGATCCCCAAAGAATCGGGCCGCTGCGAGCCGGTGTGCAGGCGCCCCCGCGCCAGACCCGCCGACTGGCACCCGCCCCCAACCCGGCATGCAACCCCAGAGGGTGCCGTCCGCGCACCGCGTTGGTGCATGCGCTCCCACACCACCCGGCGGGGCGACCGGGTTGGCCCAGCCGCTCGCGACCCCCGCCCACGGCGCAACCACCGACAGCAGACAGTTCAAAGCCCTTCCGGGAATGCCGGCGCCACGCGCCAGCCAACGCACGACAACCCCGCACGCCAGCCCCGGCTACATGCACCACACCCAACCCGGGCTGCCCAGCACCGCACCGGGAAACGCACACCCCGTCCGCGCAAGACGCACCCACTTGACGGCCCACACCGGGGGCCGCCACATACGGTCGCCCGCGCCGAAGCGCAGGCGAGACCGAGCCAGTGACTTGCGTCGGTCGGCGAACGCCGGCCGCCGGGCTGGCAAGACGACCGGAGCAAACGAAAGGCCGGCCGACGACGGTCCCGCCGGGTCGGAATCATAGGGAAAAATGAACTTTTGGTATACTCCCGGTCCGGCGGATTGTTGCGCTGAGTTCTTTAACCCGGGAGCCCTTAAATGAGAAGAGTGCGTGATAACAATCCGACGTGGAGGTGCAGGACAATCGAATCAGGACTGACTCGATCCGGCTAGCACGCCCTCACCCTGCCAGTAACTGTCCAACAACAGGTCCATTGTAGCAAATCGTGAACTCCCTGCGTTGAATGCGACGATCTCTTGAATGAACTCCACGAAATCACTCGCCAAGAGCACCCTGCCGTCCGTCTCTATGCGCTCCACCTCGCCCTTCGGGTTCGTGAAGTGGCTGTCCACCGTCAAGGAATCGGTTGGGAATCCCTTGTCACCAACCAAGTGGACCACCAAATGGTCGCCCTGCCGCTCTAGGCGGACGTCTGATATCCCAATTCCGTCCTTTGTTCGTATCACGTCGGTTCCGTCTCCCCGTGGCAGGAGAGGCCTTGCGCCAAAGCCGATCGGATGGGTAGCAGTATCATTCCATGCATGCTCATTCACCACATCATCACCCGTGCCCCTCCCCAAAAGGTATGTGTCACCGCCTCCGCGCCCATAAAGGGTGTCATTCCCCCCGGCGTCAGCGTCAAAGACATCATCGAAATCCTCGCTTCCGAACAAGATATCCTGCCCGGAATATCCGATAATCTCGACAGCCGCAAAGTCTTCCGTATTCCAGACGGTCGGATCGCCCACAAATTCCACCGTCTCCACCCTTCTGGAAATATCAATGTAGTGGTCTACCACCCTCAGCGAGTCGGTGAACGACCCATCTTCACCGAGCACCTGCACAAACAAATCATGCCCTCCCCAGCGTCCCGTGCCTTCACGCCACAGGCGAATCTGATCAGGACCGATTCCGTTTTTCACCCTGATCCGGTCCCCTGTGTCACCAACGTGTCTGTATTGCCCTTCTTTTATCATGTCATGTCCTGTTCCATGCCCAAGCAGGTACACATCGTTGCCCGCTAACCCCGCAAGGTAGTCATCTCCTCCGGCATCGCCATCAAAAATATCGTCAGTGTAACTGCTTCCTCGTAGATAGTCATCTCCGGTATAACCGGTGATCTCCGCCTGCAACATGTCCCTGACATCCCACGCATGTCCGCCCGCCAGCTCCACGCGCTCCACCCTAGTTTCCTGAAGTGTGTAAAACCACGGCACAGTCAACGAATCCGTCACTTCGCCTTGGTCATTGAGCAGTTGCACATGAAGGTCCGTGCCGTTCTCGTTCCGCCAAAACCGCACCTGGTCGGCGGTGATGCCGCTCTTCACTCGAATCACATCATTCGGATCGCCGCCGTCGGGTCTTCCTATGAAGTGTTCATTCTCCCGGTCCGGGTGTTCTTGCCAAATCCCAAAGCTTCGGCCCCGCGATGCGGGAGTGTCGCCGGGGACAATAATGAACGATGTGCTAGGACTGATTGGGTCCCGGTCGTAGTCGTACTCGAGAATTGTGTCATGTCCAGTCTCTCGGCCCAACAGGTAAACATCATTGCCGCTCAGACCGTGATATGTGTCATCTCCCCCGGCGTCACCGTCAAAAACGTCGTTGAGGCCAGCGGCCCCTCTCAGGTCATCGTCCCGAGGGGTTCCAACGATTTCTGCGGCCAGGAGGTCATTCTTGTCCCACACATTCACAAGTCCAAATTGAACATGCTCCACCCTTTTCTCATCCCGAACGTAGAATCCCACCACTAGTAACGAATCCGTGACCCTTCCCCGCTGGTTGAGCAGCTGGACATGCAAATCCTCCCCGTTCGCGCTGCGTTGAATCCTGACTTGTTCGGGATCAATCCCGTCTTCCACCCGTATGATGTCAATGCCCCCATGATCTCTGTGCTCGCGTATCGTGTCGTGGCCAGTACCGTAACCCAGGTGGTACAGGTTGCTACCTCCGTGACCGTCATGGATGTCATCAGTCCTGGTGTCGGTGTCAAAAACGCCGTCAACGGCGACCGCAAAATCGTCGGCATCCCAGACGAGTGCCCCATCCCAAAGCTCCACACGTTCAATCTTCGCATCTTTCCGAAGAAAATACCAGTGCACCGTCAGCGAATCCGACACCGTGCCATCATCGCCCAACAGCTGCACGACCAGATCTGCACGATCAGCACTCCGCACAAGTCGCACCTGACTAGCGTCAATCCCGCTCTTCAGACGGATCACGTCATCGGGATCGCCTCCCAGGTCCAGACCCCACTCGCGGGGGAACTCCCAAATTGTGTCGTGATCAGTCCCGAAACCCAGTAGATACACATCATTCCCCCTGAGTCCTTCCAACTGATCGTCTCCTCCTGGACCACCGTCCATTATCTCGTCCGAGCCGCGCCAACCGACTATGCGGTCATCCCAAGAAGTCCCCAGAATCACTCCCCGCTTCACCACCTGCTCGAATTCCTCGGCACCCCAAACGAGGGTCCCGTCCCAAAGCTCCACGCGCTCAATCTTCGCATCGTCCCGGAAAAAGTGCGAATCCACCGTCAGCGAATCCGACACCGAGCCGTCCTTGGCCAGCAGTTGCACGATCAGATCCCCACCTTTCCGCGCAAGGCGCACCTGGTCGGCGTCAATCCCGCTCTTCAGACGAATCGCGTCACTGGGGTCGCCGCCCGGATCGTCCCGTTTGATGGTGGAGAACTCCCGAACCGTGTCATGGCCAGTGCCGAAACCCAACAGGTACACATCGTTTCCCGTGAACCCCACCAACACATCGTTTCCGGCTCCCCCGTCCATCACATCGCTCCTACTGTCCCAGAGATAGGCGACCAACCGATCATCTCCGGAATGCCCAAGGAATACTGCCTCCTTGAGCTCCTCGGCACCCCAGACGAGTGTCCCGTCCCAAAGCTCCACACGCTCAATCATTAGATTCTCCCGAGCAAAGTCGCCGTACACCCTCAGTGAATCCGACACGTTGCCTTCCTTGTCCAGTAACTCCACGATCAAGTCTTCTTCCTCGCGCCGCAATCGCACTTGGCTGGCGTCAATCCCGCTCTTAAGGCGAATCACGTCTTCTGGTGGGCCATCACCCTCTATTGGCTCTTCTTCGGAACGACGCCCATTACGGTATCTATAGATCCAATCGTGGCCGGTACCGTAACCTAGCAGATAGACATCTTTCCCCCTCCCCCCAAACAATTCATCGTTGCCACCGGCATCGCTGTCGAACACATCGTCGATGTCATCCCGTCCCCACAGCCGATCGGGACCCGTGTGCCCAACAATCTCCGCCGCCAGAAAGTCATCGCTGTCCCAGAGGGTCCGCCCGTTCGCAAGTGTCACCTGCTCGATTTTTGCCTCGTCCCGGACAAAGTGGTCCGCCACCGCCAACGAGGCCACCACCGAACCATCCTGCCCAAGCAGTTCCACGACCAGGTCGGTTCCAGTCCCGCCCCGCACCAGACGCACTTGGTCGGCGCGAATGCCCTCCTTGAGGCGGATCACATCCTTTTCGTCGCCCTTGGGGTTCTGGTAGTCTTCCATGATGGTGTCGCGATTGGTGTCGAAGCCTAGCAGGTATGTGTCATCACCTCCTAGGCCGCTGAGCACGTCATTGCCCCCGTTGCCGCCATCGAGCACATCAGGGACACTGTCCCTTCCCACCAAGAAGTCCTTTCCGGGCGTGCCGAGAATGTTGGCACTCCCTCGGGGCGCCGCCGGGAACTCGAAGTGGATCACGAGACGGAAAGGGGTACGCCCAAGCGCATTGACCGCAGACTCGCCGGCGTCCTCCGACTCGGGGGTGTGTTGCGTCCCCACACCTTGGTTTGCTTGGGAGGGGGGGTGCTCTGTCTCTGCCAAGGCAACCCTGATCTGTCCTTCAGGCCCTTGGGGCGCGGAGACATCCGACAACGGCAGGACTGTCCCTCGTGACGTGGCAAGAGTGCCTGACAGGGTGGTGTCGCGCAGGCTTGGGCGGGACGACACGCGGCGGGTCCCTGTCAGTTGCTCGGCTGTCTCCCGGTACTCGTCCTGTTGCCCCGCCCCTGTTGCTTGGTCACCGCGACTGCCCCAAGGCAGGCTTGCGCCGCGCGTGAGCCCTCCTCCCCGATCGCCGTCTCGGCTTCCGGCAGGCAACATCCCTAGGCGCACCCGATCGCCCCCAAACGTCTCGGTCTCCTGATCGGCACTCCGGGAAAACCGTCCCCCGGCGGGCAACCCGTCTTGGCCTTCCCAACCAGAGGGAAAGACCGTGCCGGGTTCGGCCGTGGCACCACTGGCATCGGGCCACATCGCCAGAGCTGAGGGCACGACTCCCCAGAGGCCAGATGTCGGGCTTCCGCCGACCATCGCGCCTGGTCCTTTCACTCCCGCGATGGGTTGTTGCTCCGTGGGGCGTTCCCGCGTATGCGGTTGCACCATGCCTTGGGTGCCGATATCGGATAGCCTAACCTCGTGGGCAATCGTCTGTCCTAGTGCAAGCGGGGACTCATCGCCCGCTACACCGCGCTGGGATCCCGTGGGGCCGACCAGTCTTCTCAGTCCGCCCCACACCCACTCAAGAAACCCAGTCCAGCTCATACCGGTCGCCACGGGAAACGAAGTCTCAGCCCGGAGGGGACGCCGACTCCAACGATCGCAGCGTGTGCCGTGGGGGTCGGTGGCGACCGACCCCGAACACTCGGTGGAAACGGCGGTTCCCCTCGGTGCTGGTCACTGATGTCAGGCACACCCATGTCCCGGCGGTACACTATCCCCCTACATCGAAGCACTAGGGAACAGCATACCACAAGTCTACCTGCGAATCAAGGACGCGAGACGTGAGCGTATCGGTTCGGGCGAGCACTGGAGCACGTTCCCGGAGACACCGGGCGAGCGGTCTGCGGCAAGGAGGCCAAGGAGGCGGACATCTCGCTTTCGGGGCGCACCTGGGCGGTGCGTTCCGGCTGTTGGTGCGGTGGGTCAGGAGGAGGTCGGCGCGAAGTGCTCACCGTACGGTCCCGATTGGGGATGTGCTACCCGCACTCCCGATCAGGGAGCTGGTCGTGCGGACCGTGCGGGCCGGGGAGGGGTGCGCCACCCTTGATCGTGGGAGCGCACCGAGATCGTGCTGGAGACGGTCGCCTTCGCGAACGAGGAGATGGCGTGGATCCCGACCCGGGTCCGCCGGGAAAGCGGAGCGGAGAAGGTGGGGGTGCCGGCCAAGACCCTTGCGGCATCGGGCGCCCCCGGGCACTCCGGCCGACCACCCTCGCAGGTCTCGCCTACCACGCCCTTGAGCACAACCCGCGACCCCTAGGCAAGGTCGAGCATGGAGTTCTCGATGACCGAGGTCTGTGAGGCCGGCGGGAGACGGATCGGTCACACGGACTTCTTCCGCTGTGCCGACCGCGGGGAGTGGGTCGGTGCCGGGATGGTCGAGCAGACGAAGGACCTCGACCTGTGCCTGGTCGAGTGGCCATCGAACGCCGGGGACCTCCCGGTCTCCGACCTGCTCGTCGAGATGGGGATGGGCGCGCGCGAGGAGCTCCGGGACCTGAGCGTCGTCGCACACAGCGACTGGGACGCGCAATGCTGCGACAGGCTCTCCTGAGGTCGGCGGCCGCGGCGGCACTTGCCGCCCCGGCAGCGACGGCGGCCGGCGGCGCAAGCAGAACAGCGGGACGCATCGCTCGCGGATGTTGCGTCACGCGGTGGAGGTAAGCACGTGGCGGCTGGAGACTCCGGACCCGGGCTGATGGAACTGGACACGACGGCGCACCGCGGCGACAGCATGGAGGGCCGACTGATCCGCTCGCCGTGCGTGACAGACATCAAGACCGGGTGGGTGTGCGTGGAGCCGGTGGCGGGCGTGACGGCATCGCACGTGGCTCCGGTGGTCAAGGGCGAGCTGGATCGGTCGCCGTTTCCGGTGTGGGGTCTGCACAGCGACAACGGCGGTGAGTTCATCAACCAGCACATGCTTCGGCTGTGCGAGCGGCGGAACCTGCTGGTGACGCGCGGTCGCCCGAACCACAAGAACGACAACCCGCACGTGGAGCAGAAGAACTGGGCGCCCGTTCGTCGGGTGGCCGGCTACCGCCGGCGGGAGACCGGGCGGAGCTGCGGCAGCTGCGCAAGGTCTACCGGGTGCTGGAGACGCTGGCGAACCTGTTCGAAACCAACGCGAGGCTGGAACGCAAGCGGCACGACGGCGCGAAAGTGAAGCGGCGGATGGGTGTTCCCCGCACCCCGTTGGGCCGCCTGGCGGACCACCGCCGCGCCCGCGGGAAGCCGTTGCCGGAGCGGGTGCGGGATCTGCTGGACTTGCGCGCCAAGCTTGGCTCCTTCGCGCCGGACGGGCAGCACCGGGAGGCGATCGACGGCCCGCATAACCCCGGCCGGCTGACGGCCTAAAATCCCCCGGTGACGGAGACTGACATGAGAGCGAAGACCGACCGCAAGACTACCCGGAAGGGAACTGACCGTGGCCCCGGCCCCCGGGGTCCCGGGGACCCTCGCCCGGTAGCTGAGCCTGAATTCCCAATGGGGGGATCCGAGGGTGAGGTTTCACCCGAACTGGAGGTGTAGCCTCCGGTCTCCAAGCCAAGGGATCGGTGGGTGTTCGGTGGTGAGCCCGGCGTCGAGCAGGTACGGGTTGTGGGCCCGCCGCCCGAAGCGGACCACGACTTGGTCGGGGGTCAGGTCGACCTTGGCGCTGGCGTGGACGAAGTTGCGGAAGATGGTTCGGGCTTTCGCAACGGCGTAGGG
>CAZZIL010000440.1:0-2619 GCA_964654265.1 uncultured Gammaproteobacteria bacterium
GATCGCCTCGTGGTTCACCTCCGGCTTCTGCCCCGACAGGGTCTCGGCGACGAACACCCCCTCCTCCTCCGCCTTGTGCGCCAGCATCGCGCCGCCGGCCACGTCGCCGATCGCGTAGACGTTGGCCGCGCTCGTGCGGCAATGGCCGTCGATCTCGACAAACCCCCCACCGTCCAGTCGGATCCCGGCCTCCTCCAGCCCGAGGCCCTCGGTGTACGGGGCGCGGCCGACCGCCACCACCAGGCGGTCGAAGGCCTCCGTGTGCTCGGCCCCGTCCTTGTCCTTGTGGGTGACGCGCACCTCCTTGCCCTTCACCTTCGCCTCCGAGACCGTCGCCGAGAGCGATATGTCGAGGCCCTGCTTGGTGAACATCTTGAGCGCGTCCCGCGCCAGGTCGCGGTCGAGGGGAGGCAGGAACTCCGGCAACGCCTCGAGGATCTTCACCTTGCTCCCCAGTCGGTTCCAGACGCTGCCGAGCTCGAGGCCGATCACCCCGGCGCCGATCACGCCAAGGCGCCCGGGGACCTCGTCAAAGGCGAGCGCCCCCTCGTTGTCGACGATGAACGCGCCGTCAAGCGGCGCGACCGGGATCGCGCGCGGGACCGACCCGGTCGCGATCACCAGGTGCCGCGCGGTGTGCCCGGTCTCCGTGCCGTCCGCGGCCGTGACCGACACCTTGCAGGGCTCGCCGCCTTGGACCACCCTCGCCGTGCCGCCGATCGGGGTCACCTTGTTCTTCTTGAACAGCCCATCGATCCCGCCGGTGAGGGTGTCGACCACCTTCTGCTTGCGCGCCTGCATTCGCGCCAGGTCCAGCTCCACGTCCTTGGCGACGACCCCGTGCTCCGCGAACAGGTGGCGGGCCCGGTCGTAGTTGTACGAAGACTCCAGCAGCGCCTTCGACGGGATGCAGCCGATGTTCAGGCACGTCCCGCCGAAGACCGTCTTCCCCTTGGGGGTTGTCCACTTGTCCACGCACGCGGTGTTGAACCCCAGCTGCGCGCAGCGGATCGCCGCGACGTACCCGCCGGGGCCGCCGCCGACGACAATCACGTCAAAGTCCATCGGTTCTCTCCTGTTCCCGCGAGTCACACGTCAAGGAGCAGGCGGGCGGGGTCCTCAAGCCCCTCCTTGACCGACACCAGGAAGAGCACCGCCTCCCGTCCATCGATGATCCGGTGGTCGTACGAGAGCGCGAAGTAGTTCATCGGCCGCACCGCGACCGCGCCATCGACCACGACCGGGCGCTCCTTCGTCGCGTGGACCCCGAGGATCGCGCTCTGCGGCGGGTTGATGATCGGCGTCGACAGCATCGACCCGAAGACCCCGCCGTTCGAGATCGAGAACGTCCCGCCGGTGATGTCCTCGATCCCCAGCTTGCCGTCCCGGGCGCGCGCGCCGAAGTCGGCGATCTTCGCCTCGATCTCGGCGAACGACATCAGGTCCGCGTCCCGGAGGATCGGCACGACCAGCCCGCGGGGCGACGCCACCGCGATGCCGACGTCGTAGTACTCGTGGTAGACGATGTCGTTGCCCTCCACCGAGGCGTTCACCACCGGGTACTTCTTCAGCGCGCGGGTGACCGCGCGCACGAAGAACGACATGAACCCGAGCTTGACGCCCCACTCCTTCTCGAACCGGTCGCGGTGGAGCTTCCGCATCTCCATCACCGGGGCCATGTCGACCTCGTTGAACGTCGTGAGGATCGCGGCGGACTGCTGCGATTCCAGCAGGCGCTCGGCGATCCGGGCCCGCAGCCGGGTCATCGGCACCCGCCGCTCGGCGCGTGCGCCGGCCGGGGCCGTCCCCGTCCCGGAAATCTCCGCGGCGGGTCCCGCCGCCGGCGCGGGCGCCGGGGCCGCCGCCGCTTTCATGACATCCTCTTTCATGACACGTCCTCCCTTGCCGTGCCCCTCGATCCCGGCGAGCGGCCGGCCCTGCTCCGCGGCGAGCTTGCGGGCGGCGGGCATTGCCAGCACATCGTCCCCGGGCGCGGCTGCGCCGTCCCCCTTGGGCTGCCCGGCCGCCGCGGGCGCGTCCCCCGCTGTCGCGGACGGCCTGATTCGCGCGATGACCTCCTCGCTCTCGACGGGGGACGACGCCCCCTTCAGTATCTCGGCGACCGCCCCGGAGACCGGGGCCGGGACGTCCAGCACAATCTTGTCGGTCTCGACCGCGACGAGCACCTGCCCCCGGGACACGGTGTCGCCGACGGCGACACCCCACTCAAGGAGGGTGGCCTCCGCGATCGACTCGGCCAGCTCGGGGACGCGCACGTCCACCGGTGCCGACGCCGCCTCGGGCGAGGGGACCGGCACGGCCGTCGCCGGGGCCGCTTCCGGTGAGGGGGCGGCGGACGGCGCCGCCGCGCCCCCCCGGGGCGCGGCAGCCTCCGCTCCCCCCTCCGCGATTCTCCCGATCAGCTGGCCGCTGCTGACCGGGGTGGACGCCTCGACGACGACCTCCAGCGTCCCGGAGACCGGGGCCGGGACAGCGGGGACACGGTCGCGGCGGGCGAGAAGCTCGCGGAGGTCGAGACCGACAAGATCGTGCTGGAGGTCCCGGCCCCGGTCTCCGGGACGCTGGAGGTCGTCGTCGAGGCGTCCACCCCGGTCAGCA
>CAZZIL010000441.1:0-3561 GCA_964654265.1 uncultured Gammaproteobacteria bacterium
CGACTTCATCCTGTCACCGAAGTGGGGAAAGACGGTGGGCGCCAAGAGGGCCGTCATGCCGGGTCCCGGGGCCGCGCAAGCCAGGACACCGGAGGCCGATGAGCGGAGCGCCTTGGGGGAGTTCCGCGCCCTGCTCGGAAATTCGACGGTGGACGTCCACCTGAACGATCGCGCCCACTGGCGCAACGTGCCCTCGAACGTCTGGGAGTACCGCATCGGCGGCTACCAGGTGCTGAAGAAGTGGCTGTCCTACCGCGCGCACCCGGCGCTGGGCCGGGCGATGGGAAAGGAAGAGGTGGAGGAGTTCTCCGGGATCGCGCGGAGGATCGCCGCCGTGCTGGTCCTGGCGGGAAGCGAGACACCCTGAGGCCGCCCCCGCCGGGCGCGTCGCACCAACCGGACCCGGCGGCGAGAGGCGCTCCCGGGACCGCAACCGCGCCCTACCCGTCCTCCCCGTCCGCCTCGCCGGGCTTGACCGGAAACAGCACCCCGGTGGTCAGTCCATCATCGTCGAGATATTTTCCCGCGACCCTTCTGACATCCTCGGCCTGCACATCCAGCAACCGCCGGTCGAACGCCAAGTAGTCCTCGTACGGGATTCCAATCACTTCGGCCGCCCCGATCTGGCGGGCCTGGCTGCCCAGGCTGTCGCGGTCGAACACCCGGCCGGCGCGCAACCGCACCTTCAGCTTCTCGAGCTCCGCCTCGTCAATCCCGTTCTCCCGAATGTCGGCGACCTCCTCCCGCAGCGCCTGCGCGAGGTCCTCGACCGTGTGCCCCGGCGACGGGATGCCGCCCATCATGAAGAGTCCGGGGTACCTTGACACCATGTCGTAGCCCGCCCACGCCTCCACGGCAAGCTTGCGTTCGCGTACCAGCCGCCGGCTCAGCCGCGCGGCGGAATCCCCGGACAGCACGTGCGCAAGCACCTCGAGCGCGTAGGCGTCCGCGTCGTCAAGGTTGCCTTGGCGGAGCGCGGGGGCCTTGTAGCCCATGAACAGGTACGGCAGCTCGGCGATGTCCCGCAGTTCCGTGCGCCGCGGCCCGGCCTGCCCGGCCTCGGGGAGCGACTTGCGGGCCGGGAGGTCGACGCGCCCGACCGGACCGAAGTGGCGCTCCGCGAGCCCGAACACCTCGCCGGGGTCGACATCGCCGACGACGACCAGGACGGCGTTTGCCGGGGAGTAGTAGGTGCGGTACCAATCGCGAAGGTCCTCGAGCGTGATCGCCTTGATGTCGGACTCCCAGCCGATCACCGGGTGGCGCAGCGGGCTTGACTGGAAGGCCGTCGCGAACATGTCCATGTAGAGCTTCGACACCGGCTGGTCGTCGTAGCGCAGGCGTTTCTCCTCCAGGACCACCTTGCGCTCGCTCTCGACCTCCTCCGGGTCAAACACGAGGTTCGACATCCGGTCCGCCTCGATCTCCATGAACAGCCCGAGGTCCTCCCGGTGCAGCTTGGCCAGGTACGCCGTGTAGTCCCTCGAGGTGAAGGCGTTGTCGTGGCCGCCGACCTCCGCGATCAGCTCGGACCCCTTGCGCTCGCGGAACTTCCCCGACCCCTTGAACATCAGGTGCTCAAGGAAGTGCGATATCCCGGTGATGCCGCCGTGCTCGTCCACCGAGCCCACCCGGTACCACAGCATCGGCGAGACCACCGGCGAGCGCCGGTCCACCTTGACCACGACCCGGAGTCCGTTCGGGAGCTCGTGCCGGTGAAGGACGACCCGGTCATCGTCCGCGAGCGCCGTCCCGGCGCCGACCATGGAAACAGCCATGTGCAGGAAAACCCCCACTGATAGAATCGCTTGCCTCATCGACCTTGCCCGCCCCGCCGCGACACGCGCCGGGGCACCCGTAATATATCGCAAAATGGAAGCCGCCGGGAAAAAAAAGGACAGCCGGCTCTTCGCCGGGCTGCTCAAGTCGCGCCGCCAGATCGGCGACGGGCTCGACGCCGGGCGGATCGACGAGTTCCTCGCCCTGCTTGAGGAGCGGCTGCTGCTCGCCGACTGCGGACTGCGCGCGACCGAGTCCGCCGTCCGGCACGTGCGGGCGACGCTCGCCGACACCGGCGCCGCCGACGGGCGGGAGGTGAAGCGGGCCCTGCGCGACTTCGTCGCGGAGACGGTGCGCCCGCTCGCGCAGCCGCTGCGCCCGGACGGAAAACCCTTCGTGGTGATGATCGCCGGGATCAACGGCGGCGGCAAGACCACGACGATCGCGAAGCTCGCCCACCGGCTCTCGGCGGACGGCGCGCGCGTGCGGATCTCGACCAGCGACACCTTCCGCGCGGCCGCCCGGGAACAGATCGCCGAGTGGGCCCGGCGGCTCGGCGAGCATGTCGAGTTCGCCGACCACGCGGGCGGCAACCCATCGGCGGTCGCCTTCGACGCGGTCAAGGGCGCCGTCGCCAACGGCAGCGACATCCTCATCATCGACACCGCCGGGCGACTCCCCACCCAGGAGAACCTGATGCGCGAGCTTGGGAAGACCAAGCGGGTGATCGACAAGGCGCTGCCGGGCGCCCCGCACGAGACCATGCTGGTGCTCGACGCCACCGGCGGCCTCAACACGGTCTCCCAGCTCAAGTCGTTCGACGAGGCGGTCGGCGTCTCAGGGATCGCCATCACCAAGCTCGACGGGACCGCCAAGGGCGGCGCCGTCCTCGCGATCGCGATGGAGCACCCCAAGCCCGTGAGGTACGTCGGCGTCGGCGAGGCGATGGACGACCTCCTCGAGTTCGAGGCCAGCGTGTTCGCGTCCGCCCTCGTGATGCCGCCCCAGTAGCGCGACCGTCCCCGGCGAACGGGATCCCCGGGCGCATCGCCAACGGGGCGGCACCGGCAAGAAAAACCGGCATCCCCCCGATTCTTCTTGCATGGGCAGGCAGGTTTGGCTAGAATGCGCCCGTGGGAACTACCGGCAGAAGAGCGATGCACCCATTCCAGCCGCCTGGCACGCCGTGAAGGCGCTTGTTGTCGTCCTAGTCCTCCTCGGCGCGGTCGCTTACGCGATCGTCGACGACGGCATCCGGGGCAGGATCCTCGGGCTGTTCGAGAACCCCGACCAATGGCAGACAGAGGCCCAAGCCGGGGATGTCACCTCGATGGTCCGACTTGCGAACGCCTACGAGAACGGCGAGGGGATCGCGCAGGACATCGACAGCGCGATCGAGTGGTACGAGAAGGCGGTCCAGCGCGGCGGTATCGAGGGCAACTACTTCCTCGGGTTGATCTACTACGAGGGCAAGGGCGGCGCCCCGCAGGACTACACCCGCGCGCACTCCAACCTGGTGCCGCCGGCAGAGCACGGCGTGCCCAAGGCGCAGTTCACCATCGGGAAAATGTACGAGGAGGGACTTGGGACCCGCAGGAGCTACAAGGATGCCTACTACTGGTACGAGATCGCAAGCAAGATGGGAATGCCCGAGGTGGCCGGCGAACTTGAGCGCATCACCTCCCTGCTGAGCGAAGAGGAGATCCGGGACGCGACGCTTCAGGCGGACCGGGCACGCAGGCGGTTTGAGCGGGCCCGCGACATCGACCTGAACATCCACCT
>CAZZIL010000442.1:0-2647 GCA_964654265.1 uncultured Gammaproteobacteria bacterium
GTGGACATTGACGTGGACCGGAGCGGCGCGGTCGATGCCCAGGATGCGCTGATGCTGTTCTACACGTGGCAGTTCGGCGGCATCCTGCGCGCCAACGCAAGGCTCCGGGACATCGTGTTCGCCGGGTTGCTCTCCCGCACCGGGTCGACGCTCACCCCGGCGGAGGCCTTCGACAACGCCGAGCAGGCGAGGCGTTGACCTTCCGTGCCTTGGACCGGCCCCGCGGCCAAGGTGGTGCCGCATAAACCGGGTCGCCCTGTGATTCCCTGCGCAAACTGGTGTGGGGATGAAAGACTTTCCGCGGCGTGACGCCGCCCCCCTTGGATGCCCGACGCGGTGACGGCCCCGAGTGATACTCCCCGATCACCGCAGGTGGGAGGGCACGTGCTGGCCACCAGTAGCGGGCGGAGTCCACGAGTATGTGGGCGTGTCGTTCCCGCCTGGCACGGCCCGGGGACGACGGGTCTGGGCGGGGACTGGACCCGCCAGAAGCCTGCGACGACTGTCCGGCGGCACGTCTCGCGGGACTCGGCCTTCGGGAGGAAGGGCACCGCAATGCGGAAATGGACTCTCTTGCCGTGCCTGTATAATCGCACGCCCGACCCGAACGGATTCCTTGGCTAGACCGCGCTGGATGTCCCCGAAAGACCTTCAGGAGTGCCTGCGAACGGCGCTCAACGACTACTTCGACCGGCTTGACGGGGAGAGGCCCTCGCAGATATACAGGATGGTCGTCGACTTGGTTGACAAGACACTCGCTGAAAGCGCCCTGGAGCGCACGAGCAACAACCACAGCCAAGCGGCGAGGTTGCTGGGGATCAGCCGGTCGACGCTGAAGAAGAAGCTTGCCCTGAAGTAGGGGGCGGTGGGCCATGCCTGACATCCGTTCCGCGCTGGTCAGCGTCTCCGACAAGTCGGGCCTGCCGGAATTGGTCGCATGCCTTGCGGCGGCGGGTGTGCGGATCCTCTCCACGGGGGGGACCGCGAAGGCCATCCGGGAATGCGGCGTCCCCGTCCGGGAGATATCCGACCACACGGGCGAGGAGGAGATCCTCGGCGGCAGGGTCAAGACGCTCCACCCGAAAGTGTTCGGGGGAATACTCGCGGACCTCGGACGCGGGGAGCATCGGGAGACGCTTGCGGCGAAGGGGATCGAGCCCATTGGGCTGGTCGCCGTGAACTTCTACCCGTTCGCGTCCGCGGTGGCGCGCAACGAGCCGGTCGAGGAGGCGATCGAGAAGATCGACGTCGGCGGTCCCTCGCTGGTGCGGGCCGCGGCGAAGAACCACGCGCACGTGGCCGTGCTGGCCGACCCGGCCGACTACCCGGACTTTGTCAGGCACTTGGGGGAGAACTGCGGAAAGGTGTCCCCGGGCTTTGCGCGGCGGCTTGCGGCAAAGGCGTTCGCCATGACCGGCCGGTATGACGCAATGATCGCCGCCCATCTGGGGTCGGGGGAGAAGGGCGCGGGATTCCCGCCCGCGGTGGACCTGCACCTCGAGAAGGCGGGCGACTTGCGCTATGGGGAGAATCCCCACCAGGCCGCCGCGATCTACCGGGACGGAAGAGGGGAGGCGCGGGCCACTCACCTGTCAGGGCCGGCACTCTCCTACAACAACCACCTGGACCTGGACGCCGCCTGGGAGTGCGCGTCGGCCTTCCCGCCCGGGGAGTGCTGTTGCGTGATCGTGAAGCACGGGAGCCCGTGCGGCGTCGCGATCGGCACGGCGCCGGGGGAGGCTTTCCGACGGGCGAGGGAGGCCGATCCCGAGTCGGCGTTCGGCGGCGTCATCGCGACCGGCGCCGAAGTGGACGGGGGGATGGCGCGGGAGATCGCCTCAGGCTTTTTCGAGCTGCTGTGCGCGCCCGCTTTCTCCGGCGACGCCCTGGAAATCCTCCGGGAGAGACAGTCCCTGCGAGTGGTCCGGACGGACCCCAGCCCGTTCCAGGCTTGGCAGCTCCGCTCAGTCGTGGGCGGGCTGCTCGCGCAGGAGCGGGATCGGCCCCGGGTGTCGGAGGGCGACCTCAGGCGGGCGGGCGCCAAGGAGCCGACCGCGGGCGAGATTGCCGACCTGCTTTTCGCCTGGCAGGTGGCGAAGCACGCCAAGTCGAACGCGATCGTGATCGCCCGGGACCGATGCACGCTCGGGATCGGCGCAGGGCAGACAAGCCGGGTCGAGAGCGCCCGCATCGCGTGCGCAAGGGCGGCCACCCACGGCGGGGCAAAAGGCGCCGTCGCCGCGTCCGACGGCTTTCTCCCGTTCCCCGACACCCTCTCGGTGTTGGCAGATGCCGGGGTAGTCGCGCTGGTACAGCCGGGCGGGAGCAAGCGGGACGCGGAGGTGGTCGCCGAGGCGGACCGGCGCGGGATGGCGATGATGCACACCGGCGTCCGGCATTTCCGCCACTGACGTGAGGGCGCTCGTCATCGGGGACGGCGGCCGCGAGCACGCGATCGCCTGGAAGCTCGCCTCGTCGCCGTCGGTGGAGAAGGTCAGCGTCGCGCCGGGGAATGCCGGAACGGCGCTCGGGGAGAAGACGGAGAACGTCGCCCTCGCGACCCCGGAGGATCTGCTGGAGTTTGCCGCCGCCAACCGGGTCGACCTGACGGTCGTCGGTCCCGAGGCGCTCTTGGAGAAGGGGGTTG
>CAZZIL010000443.1:0-8518 GCA_964654265.1 uncultured Gammaproteobacteria bacterium
CCCGCGGCCCCGGCGCGTCCGCCTCCGCCGGGCGCCCCCCGGGCGCTCCGCCGCCGGCGAGGTCGTCCCCGAGGCACAGGCGCCCGTCCTTGTCCCGCGCCCCGCCAAGCCGCGCGACCGCCTCCTCGACAAACGCGTGCCACTCGGTCATGGCGGCCGGGTCCGGCGGCGATTCGCGCGGGGCGGTCCCGCTGACGACGACCGCCTGGCTGGCGCGCGTGATCGCGATGTAGAGCATGTTGAGCCACTCGCGCAGGTCGGCGGCCTTGGACGCCTCGGCGAGTTCCCGCACCTTTTTGGGCTGGCGTCCCGCCGGCGCGATCGCGACCAGCGCCGGGCGGTCGGACTCCTCCGGCCACTCGTGGACGACGGACCCGATCCCGCTGTGCGCGCCGAAGTGGCGCTGCTGTCGCATCGCGTCGACGACGAGCACGAACGGGCGCTCCAGCCCCTTGGCGGCGTGCACCGACAGCACCGCGACCCGCCCCTCCATCGGGATGTCGACGCGGTCGCCGCCCGCCTGCCGGCGGTGGCGGCGGAGCTCGCGCAGGAACAGCGGCAGCTGCGGATGGCGCCCGCCGCCGAGCGACAGCGAGAGGTGGAGCAGGCGCACCAGGTTGTCGCGCACCTGGCGGCGCCGGTCCGGCGGCGTCGCGATCTCGTAGCGGCGGAGGACCTCGCCCGACCCGTAGACGTGGCTCAGGAAGTCGTGCGCCGGCAGCGGCCGGGAAAGGTAGAGCTCCCGCCACGCGGCGAGGCGCCCGCGCGCGAACTCCAGCCGCTCGGTGAGGGTCCCCGGCGCCGCGCCGGAGAGCCCCTTCCACAGGCGGGGGCGCGGCCCCTCCGGGGCGGCGATCGACACCAGCTCCGCCTCGCTGACGCCGAAGACCGGGGAGCGCAGCGCCTGCGCGAGCGCGAGGTCGTCCGCCGGGTTGGTGACGAACGACATGAGCGCCATCAGGTCGGCGACCTCCAGGCTCTCCAGCGTCGGCTCGCGCCTCGAGACCGCGCAGGGCACCCCCCGCGCCTGCAGCGCCTTCTCGAACACCGGGATGTTCGTGCTCTGCGCGTAGAGCAGCATGATGTCGCCCCACTCGCACGGGCGGCGCCCGTCCTCGCCGTCGACCGTCCAGGAGTCGCGGATCTCGCAGACGCGGCGCGCGACCATCCGCGCCTCGTCGTCGGACTCCGCCCGGTCCGGCGGCGGCTCCAGCAGCGGGTTGCGCAGGCGGGTCCCCGGTCCCGGCTCCTCCGCCTTCTCCGGCTTCTCCCGCACGCAGACGGGGAGCACCTCGATGCGCCCGGGGCGTTCCGGGAAGTGGGCGGCGTGCTCCTCGTAGTCCCGCATGATCGAGCGGGCGCGCGGGTTTCCCAGGAAGATCGCGTTGGCCAGGTCGACGACCCGCGGCGCGCAGCGGCGCGTGACGTTCACCGAGACGGCCTGGCCGCCGTAGTGGCGCCCAAGGTACGCGCGCGCCCGGCCGAGGAGCAGGGGGTCGCCGCCACGGAACCGGTAGATCGACTGCTTGGGATCCCCGACGATGAACACCCTGGGCGGTCGGTGGTCGTCGCCCGCCTCCCGGGAGGCGTCGAGCCAGGAGCGGAGGATCTCCCATTGCAGGGGGCTGGTGTCCTGGAACTCGTCGACGAGGATGTGCCGGTAGGTCCGGTCCATCTTGAGCTGGAGCGTGAGCGCGTTGACATCCCCCGAGGTCAGCAGCTCCCAGGTGTGGACCTCCAGGTCGTTGTGGTCGGCCTGGCGCTTCACGGCCTTGAGCGCGCGGTACTCGTCGAGCCAGCCGACGGCGACGCGCAGCGCCCGCCGGTTGAACGCCGCGGCGCGGATCCCGGCGACGGCCTCCCCGGCCGCCAGGATGCGGTCGCAGACGGCCGCGAGCGTCCCGTCGTCACGCAGGGGCGCGAACGCCTGCCCGCGCAGCTTGCGCGGCTGCCCCTTCGTCAGGAACGCCTTCTCCAGGACCTCAAGATGCCCCTCGTCCCAGTCGCCCTCCGGCAGCAGCGCCTCGCGGGCGTAGGTCCCCCGCTGGCTGTCGGTCCCGGCGAGCGCGACCCGGTCGCACACCCGGCCGACCGCCTCGACAAACTCCCGATCCCGGCCGAGCGCGCCCGGCGGGTCGGCGCCGGCGTCGACGCCGCAGGCCTTCTCGAAGGCGGCGGCCGCGTCCCCGACCGGGTCCGGGAACCCCTGGGTGTGGAGCATCCACAGCACCCGGTCGTGGACGAGCCCGCGCAGCGCGTCCTTGATCGGCTCCGGCCGGTGGTCGCTGCCGGCGAGCAGGCCGAGCAGCGCCTCCCCGACCGGGCGCGACGCGTCGGTCCGACCCATCAGCGAGCGCCAGGCGTCCTCCAGGAGCAGGCGGTCGTTCTCGACAATCTCGTCGTGCGGGCGCGCGACCGGCAGCCACGGCCGGTTGCGCAGCAGCACCTGGAACCACCCGTGGAAGGTGCGGATCGACATGTCGCGCTCGCTGAGCAGTACCTTGCGCCGCAGGCCCCGCGCGCGGCGCATCGTCGCCGGGTCGTCGCCGGCGCCGATCTCGCGCAGGCGCCCGGCGAGCTCCCGGTCGCCGGCCTCCTCGAACAGGCGCAGCTGCTCGCGCACGCGCGCGCGGATCTCCCCGGTCGCCTTGCGGGTGAACGTGATCGCGAGGATCTCCTCGGGGGCCGCGCCGTCGAGCAGCGCGCGCATGACGCGCGCGATGAGCAGCCAGGTCTTGCCGCTGCCGGCGCACGAGGTGACGACGGCGCTCGCGCGCGGGTCCAGCGCGCGCGCGATGTCAGCCGGCATCGCCGGCCCCCGCGACCGTCAGCGAGAAGTCGACCGCGCGCACGTCCTTGGTCAGGGTCCCGAGCGACACCCGGTCGACGCCGGCGAGCGCGTAGTCGCGGACGTTCGCGAGCGTGATGTTCCCGGAGGACTCCAGCTCGACCCCGCCGCGCGCGCGCGCGGCCGCGACGGCGCGGCGGGTCTCGCCGACGCCCAGGTTGTCGAGGAGGACCCGGCGCGCGCCGGCGCCGACGGCGGCCTCGAGTTCGGCTACGGAGCTCACCTCGACCTGGAGGCGCGCGTCCGGGATGCCGGCGCCGAGCGCGAGGCGGACCGCCTCGCCGATCCCGCCGAGCACGGCGAGGTGGTTCTCCTTGAGCAGCAGCTCGTCGTGGAGCCCGGCCCGGTGGTTGGTCCCGCCGCCCACCCGCACCGCGTGCTTCTGCGCGTGCCGAAGGCCGGGAAGGGTCTTGCGCGTGTCGACCACCCGCACCGGGAGGTCCGCGACCGCCGCGACGAACTGCCGCACGGCGGTGGCCGTCCCGGAGAGCGTCTGCAGGAAGTTCAGGGCGGAGCGCTCGGCCGCGAGGATCGACGCGGGCGGGCCCCTCATCTCGCAGACGACGCTGCCGGTGTCGACCTCGGCGCCCTCCGGGAAGCGCCAGCCGACCGCCACGGGCGCGCCGGGGACCGCCAGCGCCAGGCAGGCGTCGAACCACGCCTGCCCGCAGAGCACGGCGCGCTCGCGCACGCGCACGGCGGCGTCGCAGTCGCCGCGGCCGCGCAACAGCGGCGCCGCCAGGTCGCCCGGCCCCAGGTCCTCCCGCAGGGCCGCGGCGACGTCCGCCCGGACCGTGCCCGGGTCCGGGACGGCCGGCGCCCCGTCGCCCGGGGCGCACCCGGGGTGTCGCCCCGGCCGCGTCACGCTATTCCCGGTAGTCCGGCTCCTCCTCGTCCAGGATCGCCTTGATCTCCCTGAAGTGGAGCTCGGCCGCCTGCGGGTAGTCCTCCCACTGGCGCGCGGTCTTCTCGGCGACCTCGTCCGACACGACGCGCAACGGCCTGCCGGTGGAGTAGGCGAGGACCAGGTTCCGGCACGCCCGCTCAAGGTAGTACAGCTCGTCGAGCGCCTGCGCGACGCCGTCGGCGACGACCATGACGCCGTGGTTGCCCATCATCAGGACCCGGTTGTCGCCGAGCGTCCCCGGCAGGCGCTCGGCCTCGTCGCCCAGGCCCATCCCGCCAAAGCCGCCGTCGCAGGCGACCCGCCCGTAAAACCGCATCGTGTTCTGGCAGATCGGCGGGATCGAGCTGTCCTTGAGGCTGGCGACCGCCGTCGCGTACTTGGGGTGGACGTGCAACACGCAACGCGCGTCGGGCCGCGACCGGTGCATCGCCCCGTGGATCGCCCATGCCGTCGGGTCCGGCGCGTCGGGGCGGCGCGCCGTGCCGTCGTCGGCGCCGTCGATCACCAGCAGGTCGCTCGCCCGCACGCGCGAGAAGTGGCGCCCGTTCGGGTTGAGCAGGAAGCGCGAGCCGTCACCGGACACCGACAGGCTGTAGTGGTTGCCGACCCCCTCCTGGTAGCCCAGGCGGGCCGACCACCGCAAGGCGGCCGCCAGGTCGACGCGGGCCTCCCAAAGGCCGTCCTCGGGGACCGGGAAATGCTCGGGGTGCGCGAGTGGGGCGGACATGTCTCCTCCTGCGTGATAGCGTCCTCCGCGGGCGGACTCCCCCCGCCCGCACCCGGCAACTATAACCGAGAAACGCCGGGATTGACGCGGGCGCGGCGCGAATCGCGCCGGTCGCGATTCGGCGCCGGGCGGGTCCGTTTCGGGCGGGTTTGGTTTACCATTCCCGGTGCAGGAGGACGGTGCGATGCCATCAGCGGACGACCTTGCGGAGCGCTACCGGCGCGACGGCTACCTTTTCCTTGAGCGTTTCTTCCCGCCGGGCATGGTGGCGGACCTTCAGCGGGTGACGGCGGAGACGGTTCGGCGCGCGGTCGCCGGGGAGGGGCCGCCGGACCTGCTCGACGTGGTCCCCGACGGCGAGGGGGTCCCGCGGCTGCGGCGGGTGGTCGACCCGGAGAAGGTCGCGCCCGAGTACGACCGGGCGATGCGCCACGGGCCGCTGGTGGACCTGGTCGCGGCGCTGCTCGGCGGGACGGTTCGCTTCGACCACGGCAAGATGAACTTCAAACCGCCGCGCGCGGACGGGTCGTCGGTCGGCGCGGTCGAGTGGCACCAGGACTGGGCGTTCTACCCGCAGACCAACGACGACATGCTGGCGGTCGGCGTCATGGTCGAGGACTGCACGGAGGAGAACGGCCCGCTGATGGTGATCCCCGGCAGCCACACGGGCCCGGTGCACGACCACCACCACGCGGGGTCGTTTGTGGGCGCGGTGCCGGTGCGGGAGATCGAGGGGCTGTTGCCGCGTGCGGTGCCGGTGACGGGACCGGCCGGGTCGATCTCGATCCACCACGTGCGGACGTTGCACGGGTCGGCCCCGAACCGCGGGTCGCGCGACCGGCCGCTGCTCCTGTTCAACTACGTTGCGGCGGACGCGTTCCCGATCTTCCACCGCTACGACTGGGACGAGTTCAACTCGCGCCTGTTGCGTGGCGAGCCGACCCGGGTGGCCCGGCTCGCGCCGGTCCCGGCGCGCATCCCGGAGCCGGTGGCGAAGTCGGACGACGGCTACACGACGCCCTCGCTGTTCGCGCTTCAGCAGGGGATGGGGGAGACCCTGTACGGGGGGCAGCCCGAGGCCGCGGGCGCCGCGCAACCGCAGGCCTGACCTCGCCCGGGAAGGGCGTGCCCCGACGCTACGGGACCGGCCTGAACCGGGCGTTTCTGGGGGAACCCTCGACCAGCACCTTGCCGTCGTCCACCAGCTTGCGCAACCGCCTCCAGACACGGACGCGCGAGATATCCGGCCCGATGCGCTCGCGGATCTCCGTTGAGAGACTGCCGGGATGGCGGTCGATGTCCTCAAGGATCAGCGCGTCCAGGGCGCGGGTGTCTTTCGGTCCTTCCGCTCCGGGAAAGTGGGGCCACCGCATCATCTGCGGGTTGACGAAGTACCTTGTGGCCTGCGTCTGCCCGTTCTTCATGACGAGCCCGAGCCTGACGAGCGGTTGCAGGTAGTGTGAGAGGTCCTGCGCGTCTTCCAAGCCGAGACTCTTCGCGAGGTCCGTTGCGGTCATGGGATCGTTCTGCGCCAACAGGCCGAGCACGATCCTTGGCATGGTCTCCAGCCGGTGCCTGTCTCCGACGACCTCCATGAGCTTAACGACCTGGGGATTCGCGATCCGTCGGCGCACGGTGACCTCAACGGCCTCGTGCCTCTCGACCAGCTCGGGTGGCGGCCGACCGTGTGAGAGCAGCCGGTCATAGATTTTGTCGAGTCCGCTACCCTCCTTCTCCATCAGGTCAAGATCGTGGAACAGCCGGGCGAAGTCCTCGTTCCGGCGGGCCGAGGCGAGCAGGACGTTTTCGGCGGAGATGCCGACGGGGAAGGATCCCGGGTTGCGGATGACAAGCCTGTCGGGATAGAGATCAAGGGTGATGTCCCCCGGTTGGGTGTAGGGCCGATGCACCAAGGCGTTCACCAGCAGTTCCCGGACCACGGCCTCGTCAAAGGCGGGGACCTGCTTGCGACGCATACCGTCCGGGATCTCGTAGAACTGCCGAAAGGTGGGCACTTCTTCCCAGACAAGGTCGATCAGCTCCATGGGACTTGCGGAGTGGTCGTCCCAGACCATCTTGTTGATCTTCTCGCCGCTCTCGTCGCGCTCGATGACCTGAATGATCGGGGCGGCGCCGAGACCGGCGCGGGCCATCGGGGTCCCCACGACCAGCACGCCCAGGTTGGTCAGGTGCGGGCCACTGGCCAGGCCGTAGTGGTCAAGCAACTGGTCCGGGCTCTTTCCCTTGACGGAGGGCTTGGCTCGGCGGGAGGCGCGCAACGAGTCGACAAGCTTGCCTACCATGTCGGGGTCGGCCGCCTCCCTAGGCTCCTTGGTGCCCGTCCGGGTCTCCCACCTGTAGCCGCCGCGCTGATCAAGCAACCACTCCACCTCCTCTCCGCGCACCGACCTGCTTTGGCTGCCGATGCGCCTGAAGAAGCGTCCTCTGGAGGATGCGAGACGGGTCGCCCGGGGAATTTGCACCTCCAGGTACTCGCCGCCGTTTGGCGCGGTGACGACCTCCGCCGAGAAAACGACGTTGTCCGTCAAGTCCGGGATTCTTCGCCGCACCTCGTCCAGCACGCCGGGGGGCACTCGCTGGTCTGGCGGGGGCGCATCCTCGTCGTCCTCGACGCCGATCCATATCGTGCCTCCCTTGTGGTTGGCGAAGGCGACGAAGTGTCGCGCGAGGCCCTTCCAGTCGGGGTCTTCCATCGCCCGCAGGGACTTTTTCTCGAACGTGTCGCTTTCGGGTGTCACTGGTCCAACCCCCGCACGGATCCTGACAGGCGAGGCGGTTCGCGAGACACGGGTTCCTTGCCAGTGCCTGGATCAACAGGGTCCAGTCTCACAGGCGAAAGACCCCCGACCATTCCCAAGAACCGTCGATCGAGCGTAGGAGTGTGCGCCAAGAAGAGTTTCATGCTGTTGATTATACCAGCCTGCCGCCCGGAGGGGCGCATGTTCGTTTCACTTGCCGGTTCGTTCGCGGGTTATTCGGGGGAAAATGAAACAAGGGGTGCAGTGGTGGTCCCGGGTGCTCTGGCGCGACTGCCACCGGCAGATCGGGACGGCCGCGGGAGTCCTGATCGCTGCCGGTGGGGATTGATCAGCCCGTGCCTGCCCGTGGTTCGGGGCCGAGGCGTGTTCTCTGGCGCGTCCGGCCGGGATCGCTCGGTGTTGGCCGCCTTGCCGCGCCAGGGGGTGCTTGTTCGTTTCACTTTCCGTTTCATTCGCGGGTTATTCGGGGGAAAGTGAAACAAGGGGCATTGGTGTCCCGGGTGTTCTTGGTGCGACTGCTACCGGCAGGTCGGGACGGTCGCGGGAGTCCTGATCGCTGTCGGTGGGGGTTGACCAGCCCGTGTCTGCCCGTGGTTCGGGCCGAGGCGTGTTCTCTGGCGCGTCCGGCCGGGATCGCTGTTGGCCGTCTTGCCGCACCAGAGGGTGCTTGCTCGTTTCGTTTTCCGTTTCATTCGCGGGTTATTCAGGGCCAAGTGAAACAGGGGGTGCCTGTGTCCCCGGGTGCTTTCGGTGCGCCTACTGTCCAGCCGGACGGGACGACCAAGGGTCTCCCTGTCGTTGCCGGTGAGGGTCGATCTTGCCGACCACTTCATCGACCACTTCACTTGGGGCAAGTGAAGTGGTGAGTAGTGGTGAGGCTTTCGAGACGGCGGATCGGTTCAACCCCACGGCTTTTCCCCGGTGTTTTCGGGGGCGGAACCTCTCCGAGGCGAACTGGGCGAACACGGGCGTGTTGGCTTGGTCGGCCTTGCCGACCACTTCATCGACCACTTCATTCCGGGCAGGTGAAGTGGTGAAACGGTGTTGGCCGGGATCGCTCGGTGTTGGCCGCCTTGCCGCGTCAGCGGGTGCTCGTTCGTTTCACTTGCCGTTTCATTCGTCGGTTATTCGGGGTCAAGTGAAACAGGGGGGCGTGTCCCCGGGTGCTTTCGGTGCGCCTACTGCCCAGCCGGTCGGGGCGACCAAGGATCCCCCTGTCGTTGCTGGTGGGGGTCGGTCTTGCCGACCACTTCATC
>CAZZIL010000444.1:0-4733 GCA_964654265.1 uncultured Gammaproteobacteria bacterium
CATATTTTAGGTTTTACGGATGCACCCGCAAGGTGAAAAAGCGGCCCGGCCGTGGAGTAGCGCCCAATCCCCCGTCACCGTTGGGTCCCCGGCATTTTCCAACACTTCAATTTGAGGGGGCAATCGCCATTCTAGGGAGTAACTAACCGATATGGTGACAGGGGCACCCTGGTTATCTGGGCAGCGTAGCCGCGAGGAGCCAAAGGCGGCAACGTGGGCAACTGCCCGTCGGGTGTTTGCACGCGGAGACCGAGGGGAATCTCAGCGGGATCTGGGCCGTGGTCGTTAGCAAGGCGACTGAGCGTACGGCATGCTTCATCACTGCGATGACGATGAGGGCACTGTTGCGAGCGAAAGATTGTGACTGGTACTCGCACTCCGGCGACCCGGGTCTGCGCTGTTCCTCCAGCAGTCACGGCACCGCCGACCGCAAGCTTGTCGATGTCGATAGGGAGTTCACCCGGTGGTTGCCTCGGCAAGGTAGACGGTGGCTTGCGTGCACGTCCGGGGCCGGTCCTGCCCAGAAGACGCGCCCCGCCCGGCATGGCATCGCAACCGAGCGACTTCGGCGCAACCCGCGCCCGGCCCGGGGGAACCAAGCGGAATCGATATGAGTGGGAGGTAATCCCGGCTCGGAAGACCGAGCGGTAACGAGACAGACCTGGATCTCCACGGCGAGTCGTCTCCACCGCCGGCAGAGAGGGTGTTTGCAACACGGGGCCGGTGTCCCTGGATTAGCGGCACGGCAAGGGTGAATACCCGCAAGACGCCGAGGAGGCAAGCAAGGCAGTACAATACAGTGAAGCGGGAAGGCACTTGGGGGGATATGGGAACAGGCATGCAGGCGGATTGGCGTCGACCAGTCTCCCGCCGCCCCCACAGCATTGACTTGGGACGACTGCCGGGCAAGCGGCGGCCACCCAAACCGATCAAGGAAGGCATCGACCCCGGCAACCCGCCGGACCGTTGTTCCGGGCGGTTCCTCGTCAGTCCGGAGGACGCGCCGACCCACGAACGCGCCTGGACAGGCATGCCGTGTCGCTGGCGGACCACCGGCAGGCGACCTCGCCGCCTGACCGTCGACAGCTGCTTGTCGGACGGGAGACGGTCATGACCTTGCCGGTACGCGACCGATCGCACACCCAAGAGTGCGCTGATGCGACCTATCGGCGCGGCAACGTGACCATCCGGCTTGCGCCCGCCGAGACGCTCTACGCGGAATGGCCCTCCCCGGTTTGCATCATGTCGGACGGACCCTACGGCCTGTCGGGGTATCCGGGCGACCTGCGCGCGGTGGACGGACTGGCCGAGTGGTATCGCCCGCACGTGGAGGCGTGGACGGCCCGCGCGACGGCGCAGACGACGCTGTGGCTGTGGAACTCCGAGCTGGGTTGGGCGACCGTCCATCCCCTTCTGGCCGAGCACGGCTGGGAGTACCGCGCCTGCCACATCTGGGACAAGGGCCTGGGCCATGTCGCGGGCAACTCGAACACCAGGACCCTGCGCAAGTTCCCCGTCACCACCGAGGTCTGCGTCCAGTACGTCCTGCCGGCGACCTTCGACGGGATGTCGGCGCAGGACTGGTTGCGCGGCGAGTGGAGGCGGTCCGGGTTGCCCTTCCACCTCGCGAACGAGGCCTGCGGCGTGGCGAACGCCGCGACCCGGAAGTACCTGTCGCCCGACCACCACTGGTACATGCCGCCGCCCGACACGTTTGCGCAGATGGCGGCATACGCGAACGAGCACGGCGATCCCAAGGGGCGGCCGTATTTCAGTGAGGATGGGAAGCGGCCCCTCTCGGCCCGCGAGTGGGACGGGAAGCGCGCCAAGTTCAACTGCCCTGCGGGAATCACGAACGTCTGGCGGCGGCCGCACGTTGGCGGGGCGGAGCGGATCAACGGCGATCGCCCGAAGGGAAGGTTCAAGAGCCTGCACGGAAGCCAGAAGCCGACGGACCTGATCGGGATCATCGTCGCCGCCTCGACGGATTGCGGCGATGTGGTCTGGGAACCATTCGGCGGACTGTGCCCGACCGCCCTTTGCTCGTTCCTGTCGGGCCGGGCATGCTTCAGTGCCGAGGTCATCCCGGAGTTCTATCGCGCCGCGGTGGAAAGGCTTGAGAGTGCCCAGTCCGCCGACACCCGGACCGACGGAACGGGAGCGTTTCCCGTTGCGAAGGCGGGTCAGGGCATGTTGTTCCCCTCTGGAGGATCCTCGGAGCCGGCCTGACGGGTCCGCGCAGTCCTGGCACGCCCTTGTCGGTCCGGGCGGGCGCGTCCTGGTGGGGACGTCGGCGTGTGGTCCGCGCAGGCCGGGCCGGCCTGTCTGGCAAGCGGGCGGCGACCGCGCAGCTCCTGTGCCCGCCTCCCCGACTACAATGGCGGTCATCAGGGTAGCTCGCGGAGGGGAATGGCACGCACCAAGGCCACGTTGCCGGAGGGTTTCCGGGTCGTGAACCACATAACGATCGCCGCGCTGGTGTGCGTGTTTCCCCGTGGCGCGGTTGAGTCGGCGCTGGCGCATTGCGGGCGCGCCAGCCGGCGCCGGCGGGAGCTGCCGGCGGACGTGGCGGTGTACCTCGTGATTGCCATGGGACTGTTCCGGTACTACCCGGCGCCGGAGGTGTTGCGTTGCCTGGTCGACGGTCTGCGTGCCATCGATGGCGAGAAGGGGCTGGGGATACCGAACCCGTCGGCGATATCGCTGGCGCGCGCCCGCCTGGGGACCGAACCGTTTGACGAGCTGCGACGGACACACGTGAGGGCGTTGGCGGACCCCCAGGCCAAGCGGGGCTGGTTCCGCGGAATGCGCCTGATGGCCGTTGACGGAGCCACCCTGGGCATGCCGAACGAGCGGGCAAACCGGGAGGAGTTCGGTGCGCGGGCGACCGGGGACGGCGCGCCCGCGTTCCCGGGGGCCCGGCTGGTGACGCTGACCGAGGTGGGCACGTACGCCATGCTCGCGTGGCAGTTCGGTCCGCGCGACACTCCCGATGCGCGCCTGGTCGAGGGACTGTTGCCGGACCTGTCGAAGGGGACGCTTGTGCTGGCGGACTACCGGTTCCTTGGCTCCCCTCTCTGGGGGCGCGCGGCGGCATCCGGCGCCGACCTGCTCTGGCGTGTCGAGGACGAAACCGAGTGCCCGGTGCTGGAGGGCTATCCCGACGGCTCGTACCGAAGCGTCTTGCGTGCCATCGACTTTAGCCATCGCAAGGATCAGGGCGATCTTTCCGTGCGAGTCATCGAGTACGAGCCGCGCGGCGTGCACATTCCCCGTCGCCTCGTCACGACCCTGTCGCCCGCCCAGGCGCCAGCCGCCGAGCTGGCCGCGCTGTACCACGGATACCGGGAGACCGGGGCCCCGACCGGCGAGGTCACGGCCGGCCTGCTGACACCCGGTCCCGGGGCAAGCACGATCTTGCGCAGCAAGACGCCCGACCTTGTCCGCCAAGAGATTCACGGCCTGATGCTCGCGCACTACGCGATTCGCGCTTCCGCACGGGGGTTCGGGCTGATGAAGGATGACGACCCGGCATCCGCCACGCGCGCGGTGCGCGTGTTGCGGCGCCGCACCCGGAACTGAGGTCCCCCTGGCCGCGCGGCCGGGGAGGCCGGCGCGCACCGGTCCCCGGGACCCTATCTCCCCGAGGGGGATTCCCCGGTCGACAGTGCCGAGCGCTCGCGGATCAGGAACCGCTCGGCGGCGCCCCACTCCCTCAGCCCGACGCCGGCGACGTACTCGCCGAACACCGGGGCGTGCTTGAACAGGTGCCCGGAGCAGCCGCCGGCGATCAGCACGTTCCCGTGGCGGGGATGGAAGTCGACGATGAAGTGGGTGTCCGGCGTCATTGAGATCTGGCAGGCCTTCTGGTCGACCATCCGCTGGCCGACCAGCCCGGGCAGCCGGTGGGCCAGGTAGCGTCGCGAGCGCGCGATCGACGCCTGGTCGACAAAGCGGTCCTCGTTGTCGAGGTCGATGTCGGTGTCGGTCCACGCGATCGCGGCCTTGACGCCGTTGCCGAGCAGGGAGGGCGCCCCGTAGGCGCCGTAGCCGTGGTCGATCCAGCAGGGCATGTTCCCGGCGTCGAACTTGGTGGACCCCTCCGGCGTCGACGTGTAGATGATGTCTTGGCGCACGACCTTCAGGATGGGCCGCACGGTGCGCGGGAAGAGCCCGGCGAGCCACGGTCCGGCCGTCACGACGACCAGGTCCGCCTCGAGGGGGCGCCCGCCGAGGTGTAGCCGCTCGGTCCCGTCGGAGGTGACGGTCCCCCGCGTGAGCGTCCCGCCCTCGCGGACGAACAGCGCCGCGATCTCGGTGACGGCGCGGTGGGCGAGGACCGCGCCGCCGTCCGGCTCGAGGATGCCGAAGGCGACGCCGCGGTGGTTGAACTGGGGATAGCGCACCGCAAGCTCGCCGGGGTCGAAGACGTGGTGCGGGACGCCAAGCCGGTCGAAGGTCTCAAGGGTCGCCTTCTCCCAGGAGGGGTCCTCGGTCCCCGCGAGGATCAGCGCGCCGCACTCAACGAGGAGCGGGGTGCCGATCTCCGCCTGCAGCTCGATCCACTTCAGCCGCGCGTCGCGGGCCCAGCGGGTGTACAGCTCGTCCTTGCCGTGCGTGGAGCGGAACAGCCGGCTGTAGTCGGTGGAGGATGCCCGGGGATGGCCGGGTTCCCACCGGTCGACCAGCTCGACCTTGCACCCCTTGCGCAACAGGCTGAGCGCGGTCAGCAC
>CAZZIL010000445.1:0-2072 GCA_964654265.1 uncultured Gammaproteobacteria bacterium
GTGGCCGCGGTGGATCCCGGCCGAGTGGGTGTGCCCGTGGACCATCGTCCCGCACCCGTGGCGCGCGAAGGCGTCGGCGACCGCCGCGTCGCTCACCGTCGGCTTGGGCGGTGCTCCCTGGCTGCCCGCCTGAAGCATCCGCGCGACCTTTGTGTGCCGCGCGTCCGCCGGCATCGCGAGGAAGTTGCGCACCGTTCCGGGGCGGCGCGAGACCTCGCGCCATCTCATGTACGGGAGGTCGTCTGTGCAGAGGGTATCGCCGTGTAGCAACAGGATGTCGTTGCCGCCGACCCGGACGGCCGCCTCGTCCGGGAGCAACGCCATCCCGCAGCGCCGGGCGAAGTCCTCGCCCACCAGGAAGTCGTGGTTGCCGGCCGTGAACGACACCTCGGCGCCGCCGTCCGAGAGTGTCCGCACGCGCTCGGCGAACCCGTCATGCAGGGGCGACGGCTCGTCGTCGCCGATCCAGATGTCGAAGATGTCGCCGAGCAGGAAGAGGCGGTCCGCCTCGCGCGCCGGCCCCTCCAGGAAGGAGAAGAACGCCTCCGTCACCCCGGGGTCGCCGGGCGACAGGTGCACGTCGCTCACGAAGAGCGCGCCGGGGACGCGAGGCACCGGCCGTCCCGGCCGCGCCTAGGCCGTGCGCGCCTGGGAGTCCTCCGGCTGCCCGGACTCCTCCAGGCGGATGCTCTCGATGACAACGTCCTGGACCGGCACGTCCGACATCCCCATCCGCTCCTCGGTGTCCACCTTGCCGATCGCCTCGACGACGTCGGCCCCGTCGACCACCTCGCCGAAGACGCAGTAGCCCCAGTCCTCGCCGTCCGCCCGGGTGAAGTCGAGCGTGGCGTTGTCCGCGAAGTTGATGAAGAACTGGGAGGTCGCCGAGTGCGGGTCCGATGTGCGCGCCATCGAGACGGTGAGCCCGGCGTTCCTCAGGCCGTCCGGCCCGGTCTCGTTGCCGATCGGCGGTCGCGTCGCCTTCGGGTGCAACCCGCGCTCGTAGCCGCCGCCCTGCGCGACATACCCGGCGATCACCCGGTGGAACACGGTGTTGTCGTAGAAGCCATCGGCCACGTACCCCAGGAAGTTCTCGACCGTCTTCGGCGCCCGGTCCGGGCGCAGCCGGACGACGATCGGGCCGAAGTTGGTGCGCATGCGCACGGCCGGGAAATCGTCCGACTCCCCGTTCCCTGGCACACTGTCCGGTTCACTCCCCATGGCTCAAAAGCCGCCTGGGCCCGCCGGCGGGCGCCGGTCCCCGCGGGGGGAGGCACCCTGGGCCCAAGGGCATCGCGGCGCGAGCCGCGCGGCCATTATAGCGGCCCCGGCCGCCAAGGCAAAATGGCGCGGCACACCCCCGGGGACGCGGGACCGCCGCGCGGGGCGCGCCGGCCCGGCGGCGGGCGAGGCGCCCGCGCGTCGCGCAACGGACCCAGGCTGCGGAGCCGACCAGAAAACCGGATGGGTCCCGCCAGTCACTGTCGGGTGTTGCGTCAAGGGGCGTCACCGATCGACGGTGGGCGCCGCCACCGTCGTGTCTCCTCCCCGCTGGCGCACAACCCGGCGATGCGCCCGTCCGCCGGGACGGTACCGGCCTGCCGCACCGAGTTTGCGGCATCCCGGCGCCTGCCGCCCCGCGGGAGGTGGCCGTCCCGGCGCCCTTCTCCTCCTCCCCTGGCGTCCGCGCCGCACCCCTCCCAGGCGTCACGGGATCGCCATCGGCGCCGACCGCCGGCGGGACATTCCCGGGATCGCGTCCGCCGCATGGCATCCGGGTCGGGGGGCATTTGGCGGGCGCGAGGTTGGCCGGGCCGGGTCCGCCGAGGAGCCGCCCAACGGGGGCAATCGGTTATCATCCGCCCATGGTCAAGGAACGCGAAAACCCATTCGCGCCTGGCGCGGGAGAAGTCCCCCCGCACCGGGCCGGGCACGAAGCCGCGGTGCGTGACCTGACCCGACGGATGGAGCGTCTTTTTGGTGAGAGACCCGGCGACATGGTCGTCATGTACGGTCCTCGCGGCAACGGCAAGACGGCGTTGCTCGGCGAGCTTCACCAGATGGCGGAAGAG
>CAZZIL010000446.1:0-6256 GCA_964654265.1 uncultured Gammaproteobacteria bacterium
AGCCCTTCACCCTGACACGCGTCAGCATCCGGGGCCTCCTCCCGCGGCGACGGCCCGCGCCCCCGCGGGGCCTTGCGCCCGCCCCGGGCACACGTCGGCGGTGCAGGCGCCGGGGTTGCTTGTGGGCTGCCCCACGGACACGCCCGGCACCCGGTCAGGGGTGCCCGGCAAGGACTGGAAAACTGGCGGCCGCAAGCGCACTGTGTCTCTGCGAAAGGGTCAACGCAAGTCTACCACCCACGCGCCGGGTTGCGGCATTGGCGACCGACCCGGCGCAACCCGCCGCGGGCCGTGTCACAAGGCGCCCCGGGATCTGCTGGCACAATCTGCCCGCACCGTCGCCCGGGGCGTGCCCATGAACTGCGACTGCCCCGACTGTCCCAGTCACTGTTGCGCCTACCCGATCATCCCGGCGACCGTCTCCGACATCCGCCGGTTTGCCAAGGCGCCGGGACTCACCCACAAGGAGGCGCGGGACCCGGAGGTGTGCTCCTCCCATCCCGGGGACGACTGCGAGTGGCACGACCGCCGGTTGCTTGAGACCATGATCAAGGCGCGCCCGGTGATCCGGCTGCGGGTGGCCCCGTGGACCATCGATGCCGGCCACACCGACCACACGGCCGAGCGGCGCCCGCTCCTGATGAAGGCCTGCGCCAAGGGCGACGGGGCCATCCCGGAATAGGGGCGCCGCCGCGGGGTAATCCGCGCAGGCGAGGGGGAACGGACCCCGGCGGCGGTTGCCGGACTCCCCGGCTCACATGCGAGTCAGGGACGGTCCTCCCCGCGGGGCAACCCAAGATCGAACGACACTGCCGGCATCCGGCCGGACAGGGCCGGTCCGAGAATGCCATGGCAGGAGTCGCGCCGTCCTCACGCGGACCGGCGACGAAGGGCGACTCTTCCGGGACGATCGGTCCACCGTGGGCGGGCGTGGGCAAGAGTCCCGAGGACGGCCTGGCACTCGCCCTGCCGAACGCCCCGCCCCCGACGGGGACCGTCTCGCCCGGCACACCGGCGACGTGCCTTGCCCAGGGCGTCGGGGTCGCACAGCCGACCTGACCACGACCCTGGGGCGGCGTGTCCCGCCTTTGCGCGCGCGATGGACTCGCGCCACGGGACCGCCCAAGAGATCGGGCGGGTCCCGCCAGTCACTGTCAGGCGCCAAGTCAAGGGTCGCGCCCCATGGACCCCTTGCGTTGAACCCGGCGATCGCGTCGGTCGCCGCGGTCAGGTCACGGACGAGCAACGCCCTGCCGTTCAACTCGATGCTCTCCAAGACGAGCTCCCCCGCGACCCGGCCACGCCCACGGACCGCGCAGAACCAAGCCGGCCGGGATGCGGGGACGCCGGATTGCCCGATGGGCAAGGCCCCCGCCAAATCGGGCGATCTCATCCGCTGAAATCGCCCCGCAAGATCCGGTACGAGATCGGGCGCGGGGGCGCACCGCCATCCGGCTCCCTGGGTGCGACACCCTTGGCAGCTTTCCGGGGGGACGGCAACCAGTCGCCAAGCGTCCGGAACTCGGTGCGCCCGTCGGCCTTCCGGGCAAACAGCAGGGATTTCTCGGGAAGACAGTCGAGCAGCACGGTCGAGTGGGTGGTGACAACGCACTGGGTCTGGCCCGACCGGGCGTGGTTCTCCAGCAGCCTCGCAACCAGCCCCATCCGCACGGGATGGATCCCGGCCTCCGGCTCCTCCAGGCCGATCAGCGCGGGCGGCTCGTCCGCCTCGCCCAGCGCCAGCAACCCGAGGACGCGGAGTGTCCCGTCGGACATCGCGCGCTCGGAGACCGTCGCCCCGTTTTCCCTGACGGACAGATCGACGTCACCGAAGCGGTTCACGGCCACTCTGACGCCGTCCGTCCCGGGAACCAGCAGGCGCAACGCCCTGTTGACCTCATTGAACTTGCGGGGGTTGCGCGCCTTGAGCGTCAGGAAAAACGCGGACAGGTTCTCGCCCATCGCCCCGATGCGCGGGGTCTCTTTCCTAGGGATTGGACCGCGCATGCGCACCTGCGGCTCGAAACAGAAGAACCGCCATCTCTCCATCTCCTTGCGCACCGCATCGGCGTGGGGATGGTGGGGCGCGTGAAAGTGCGTGGACAGGATCGAGCGACCGAGACGCCGGTCTTGGTAGGTGGGGCGGTCCTGCCCCTCCCACCTGAGACGAAGCATCTTGCCCTCCCGATCGATGAACGGCCGGCACCCCCCGTCGGGCCTCCCCTGCGCGTCCAGTGCGACAAGGCGCTCGTCGGCAACGCAAAGTCCCGACTTCCGGGACAACTCAATCTCGGCACGGTAACGCAGGCTACGGTGACGAATGGGCGACGGCTGCGTCCCTCCCCCTCGCCGCCGGCCACCGGCCAGGGTGGTGCCCGTCTCCCGGATCTCGCGCTCGACGGCACCCACCACCGCGTCCGACAACCGAAGGTCAGCCTCCAGCGAGAACGCCAGGCGCCCCTTTTCAGGAAGATCCCTGACCCCCCCGTCCTCGAAGGGAAAGACCTCCAACGGTGCGCCCCGGTGCGAGGACTTGAACGCGTCCGCCAGCGACGGCTTGGTGACGACCCCCGACAGAAGGCGGAGCGCGCCCAAAAGGTTGCTCTTCCCGCTGGCGTTGGGGCCGCACAAGACCGCCAGCGGCCCCAGGCGCACATCAACATCGCGGAGGGACTTGTAGCCCTTCACCCTGAAACGTGTCAGCATCCGGCCCCTCCCCCCGCGGCGACGGCACGCGCCCCCGCGAGGTCCTGCGTCCGTCCCGGGCGCGCGCGGGGACCGCCCGTGCACAGCCGCGCGGCCGCCGCCGAAACCCGGCCAAGGCGGGCCAAGGCGGCTGGGCGAATGGGCGGCTGTGGACGCATCGGGACTCGCGGGGTTTCGCGGCAAGTCTACCACCCCCGGGATTGCGACACCGGCGGACGACCCCGCCCATCGGACGCAACACCCCACGCCCCACTGGGTGCGCACGCGCACCGCGGCCGCCCCGACTACCCGGTCGCACTCGCGTCCGTCAGGGCATCCCGGCGGCCGCCCTCGGCAGTGGGCGACGAAATGGCGGCCCTTGTGCCGTCAGTCCCCGGCAACCCATCCAAGACCCACCAAGGCCGCGCGCATGTCCGCGACAAACCGCCCGAACGACCGGTCGGCGCGCGCCGCGCGCCGAAGATCCATGCGCTGCACGATCCTTCCCGCGAAATCAAGGCCGCCCAGCTCAGGATCGCCACCGGCGGCGTGGACGGCTTCCGCCAGCAACCACTTGTAGCGGTCACGGTCACACTTGCGGTCAGGGGCGTCACACCCCCTTCCGAACACCGCGCGGAACGCGCCGCCGTCCAGCAACAGCCAGCGCTCGACATGCGGGTCCGGTATCGCAAGAACCAGGGGAAGCCGCGACTCGCCCGGGGAGAACGCCTTGGCACGCTCGGCGAAGCCCTTGCAGTTCGCATCGGTGGCGACAACGACCACATCGGGCCGGGGAACTTCCCCACCCTCGACCTCACGTGAATACGCGGCGAGACCGGCCACGACCCGGCCATGCCCGCGGGCCGCGCTTCGCCAAACCAGCCGGGATGCGGGGACGCCGGAAAGCCTCCCGACCAACGCCCCGACGACTGCCTGATGGGCATAGTCCTCGCCAAACAGGACGATCTCAGCCACCCAAATCGCCCCGCAAGATCCGGTGTGAGACCGGGTGTGGGGACGGGCCGACATCCGACTCCTTGGGTGCGCCGCCCCCGGCAACCTTCCCGGGGGACGGCGGCCAATCGTCAAGCGTGCAAAACTCGGTGCGGTCGCCGACTTTCCGGGCAAACAGAAGGGATTTCTCGGGAAGACGGTCGAGCAACACGGTCGAATGGGTGGTGACAACACATTGGGTCTGGCCCGCCCAAGTGCGATTCTCCAGCAACAGCGCGACCAACCCCACCCGCTCGGGATGGACCCCGGTCTCCGGCTCCTCCAAGCCGATCAGCGCGGGCGGCTCGCCCACCCCGCCCAGTGCCAGCAACCCAAGGACGCGGAGTGTCCCGTCGGACACCGAACGCTCGGAAACCGTGGTCCCGTTCTCCCCGACGGACAGCTCGACATCGCCAAGGCGGTTCACGCCGACCCCAATGCCGTCCGCCCCGGGGACCAGCAACGGCAACGCCAGGTTGATCACGTCGAACTTGCGAGGCTTGCACTCCTTGAGTGTCAGGAAAAACGTGGACAGGTCCTCCCCCATCGTCCCGATGCGCCGGGTCTCCGCGGGGGGAAGCGGGCCACGCATGCGCACCTGCGGCTCGAAATGGAAGAATTGCCACCTCTCCATCTCCTTGCGCACCGCGGCGGCGTGGGGGTGGTGGGGCGCGTGAAAGCGCGTGGACAGCACCGAGCGCCCGAGATGCCGGTCATAGCGGGAGGGGTGGGACCGTCCCTCCCACCTCAGACGCAATCTTTCGCCCTCCCGTTCAATGAACGGCCCGCACCCCCCGGCGGGCCTCCCCCGGGCATTCAGCGCGACCAGGCGCTCATCGGCAACGCACAGCCCCGACTCCCGGGACATCTCGATCTCCACACGGTAACGCAGGTTGCGGTAACGGATGGGCGACGACTGCTTCCCCGCCCCTCCCCGTCCGTTTCCGTCCGGGGCGACACCCGTTGCCCGGGCCTCGCGCTCGACGGCCTCCACCACCGCGTCCGACAACCGAAGGTCGGCCTCCAGCGAGAACGCCAGGCGCCCCTTGGCGGGCAGTCCCCTGACTCTCTTGTCCTCGAACGGAAAGGCCTCCATTGGTCCGCCCCGGTGCGAGGACTCGAACGCATCCCTCAACGACGGCTTGGTGACAATCCCCGACAGAAGGCGGAGCGCATCGAGGAAGTTGCTCTTCCCGCTGGAATTGGGCCCGCACAGGACCGTCAGCGGGTTCAGGCGGACATCGACATCGTGAAGGGACTTGTATCCCCTCACCCTGACACGCGTCAGCATCCGGCGCCTCCTTCCGCGGCGGCACGCGCCCTCGCGAGGACTTGCGTCCGCCCCGGACACGCGCCAGCGGAGCGGGCACCGGGGTTGCTTGTGAGCTGCCCCGCAAGCACACCCGGCACCCAGTCGGGGGTGCCCGGCAAGGACGGGCAAATTGGCGATTGCAGGCGCACTGGCATGTCTGCGGAAAGGTCGGCGCAAGTCTACCACCCACGTGTCGGCCTGCGGCATTGGCGGACCGGCCCGGACCCGTCCCAAGGGCGACCTCAAGTCCCGTTCGTTCCCGGGGACCCCGCACCGGACAAGAAAACTCGATGCCTTGTCAGGCCCGACAACCCTGCCAAGGGAGGGGACGCCAAGCCGCGGGGGGCATCCCCGCGGCTGCATCCCGGTCAGGGGTGGTCCTCCCAACCGGGCCGGCCGAAATCGAACGACACCGCCAGCACCCGGCCGAACGGGACCAGCCCGAAGATGCCGTAGCGGGAGTCCAGGCTGTCCGCGTGCGTGCCGGCGACAAAGAGCGACCCCTCGGGGATGACCAGCCCGTCCTTGACGGGCGCGAGCGCAAGCCCCGAGGACGACCGGGTCCTTGCCCGGCCGACCGGCCGGCCGCCAACGGAGACGTTCCGCGCCGCGTCGACCGAGACCGTCTCGCCCGGCACGCCGGCGATGCGCTTCGCCCACAGCGCCCGGGCCGGGTAGCCGAACGCGAGCGCCGTCCCGGGCGGGATGCGGAACGCGACGACCCGGCCGCGGGCGAGGTCCTCCGCGGCCGGGCGCCGCTTCAGCAGCAGCGCCTTCCCGGGAAGGCTCGCGCTCAGGTTCACTCCCACCATGACGTGGTGCGCCACCAGGGGCAGGCAGAGCCCGGCGCCAATGGCGGCGCAGGAGAAGGCTGTCGCGAGAGTGCGGCGCATGCGGTCCTCGCGCCCAAGGTACCGGGACCGCCCGCTCGCCCCCGCAAAAAAACCTGCGCGCGGCGGCTTCGCTTTTTCGGCCGGGTCCGCCGCGCGCCGACGGGCAGATTCGCGCGAAACGACCGACGGAGCACCCGCCGATGGACACAGCAGCCGACCTTCCCGGCGCCCTTGGGGCGCGCACGCCCCCGCGTTTCGCGCGCGGGCAGCGGCGGGCGCGGCGCCCTGCCGCGCCCGCCGCCCTTCTCCTTGCGGGGATCCTCCTTCTTTCGCCCGGGTGTTCCGGGGTCCTCACCGGAGCGGGATCGGCCGACTACTCGTGCCCCGGACCGGGCGCGGGGCTTTGCCGAAGCATCAGCGAGATCCACGGGAT
>CAZZIL010000447.1:0-2167 GCA_964654265.1 uncultured Gammaproteobacteria bacterium
GTGTATCATACCGGCATGGCCAGATTGAAGAGAAACCCGTTCAAGCCCGGCGCGGGGCGGTTTCCGCCGGAGAGGGTCGGGCACGATGAGGCCGCCACGTACTTGGCTGACAGGCTGGAGGACATCAAGGACAAGGACGGCGGGGACATGGTCGTCCTCTACGGCCCGCGCGGCAACGGGAAGACAGCCCTGCTAGGCGAGCTTTACGAGAAGGCGGAAGACGAAGATGTGCTCGCCATTGCGCTCAGGCCGAGCGAGATGGTCGGCGACTCGGTCACACTGGCGAAGCTTCTGGCGGCCGAGATGGCGAAGGCCTGGCCGAAGGTCAAGGGGGCGCAGGCTAACATCGGCGGTTTCGGCGCGGGGGTGAAGCTCGACGACCCCGATGAGCCATCCGCCGGGAACGCGTTGCGCAGGTGCCTCGACGAGCCGCTGTTGCTGATCGTCGACGAGGCGCACGAGATGCCGGTCGGTCTCGGGAAGGTCCTGTTGGAGACTGTCCAGGACTGCGTCATCAGGAGGCTCCCGTTGTTTATGGTCCTCGCCGGCACACCGGGTCTCCCGGCCCACCTCAAGCAGACGCACGCCAGCTTCTGGGAACGTTGCACAAGGTTTCGGATCGGCCGCCTGGAGACCGACGAGGCGGTCCGGGAAGACTTGGCGAGACCGGCGAAAGACTCCGGGATGCCCATTGACGCGGACGCGCTGGGGAAGCTGGTGGAGGAGAGCCAGCGGTATCCCTTCTTCGTGCAGAAGCTCGGCTTCGAGTCTTGGAACGCGGCCCACGCCCGGGGCGGGACCAGGCGGATCACCCTGAAGGATGCGCACAAGGGGATCGCTGCCACGAAGGAACAGCTGCTGAGCTTCTACAACGAGCGCCGAAACGAGATGTACGAACACGGTGTTCTGGGCGCGGCGGAGGCCGTGTCGAAGGTGGTCTTCGAGCGGGGGCGGAACGCCCTGCTTACCAGGGAGGAGCTGATGGCCGCCGTGACAGGCGCGGCGACCGACGATGCGCAAGACCCGCGGAAGGCCGTGAGAAGGCTGGTGCACCTCGGACTGGTCTGGGAGACCCCCGGACTCGACTGGGAGCCGGGAATCCCGTCGCTCTGCAAGTTTCTTGTCGAGCAGAAGGGCAGAGACGTTGTGGAATGACCCGGCCGCGGTGCGCGCGCAACCGGGGGAAGGACTGCGGAAGGTGCGGCCAATCCGGACACTCACCGACACCCCGGTGATCCGTGACTGCGGCAGGCGCCCGGCGCGCGGGTGCCCACGCGGCGGCGTCCGGCTGGGCTGACTGGCTCACCGGACTGCGCGACCAGGGCACGCGGCATCCGGGAATGGCCCGCGCTTCCCGTGTCGGATCGCCAGTGCGCCGGATCGGTCCGCGTTGTCCGCCAAGGACACACCATCGCCCATCAGGCCAGGCTGGCCGCGCCTGCGGCAGCCACACCAACCGACAGGTTCCCACGTGTAAGGTGCCGCTGACCGGGGGATGCGGCTAGGTCAGTCCTCCCGGGTGAGGAACCCCTGAGGATCGCGAGCCTTGGCGGTGGCTCTTCACCGGGTAGGACTGCGCGGCGACCGGACCGTCCCGACCGACGCGAGGAGCCGCTCCGCCTTCCCGTTCGGGTGAGGGGCGCCGATGCCGCTCTCGACGACCGCGACGCCCGGCCCCGCCGGCAAATCATCCCCCTCGCCAGCGGCGCCTTGCCGTCGGTGCGCAAGTCGGGCGCGACGGCATCGCGGCGCGCGGGTTGGGCGTGTCGGGTGTCGGCTTGGCCTGGTGGCGGGCGTTGGTGTCGCGCGGCGGCGCGGTGTGCGCGGACGTCCTGGCGCCACTCGCGGAACAGGTCGGGGTCAAAGTCACTGGTCGGCTCGCGCGCATGGTCGGCACGGGCACGGGCGATGCCCGGCCGGACAGTTCGACATCGGTGCGCGCGGGCGGCTTCGTCCGCGCCGTCTCCGCCAGCGTCTTGCGAGGCCTGCCCGGTCGACTCGCCTCGTGCGTGTGACGCGAAGGCGCCATCGCCGGGGGGCTGTCACCTTGCCGGCGCGACGGATCCCGCCGGAGTCGTCCGCCACTGGCTTCGTCGCGTCCGGCGCGAGGAGGCGCACCGCCTTCCCGGTCGGGTGGAGGTTGCCGATGCCGCGCTCGACGGGCGCG
>CAZZIL010000448.1:0-3522 GCA_964654265.1 uncultured Gammaproteobacteria bacterium
ATGTCCCGCGAGTCTCTCCGGGGCTGCGCGCGATGCGCGAACGGGGCGTGTTGGCAAGTCGACCATGTCCGCCCACACCGGGGTCGGGCTGTCCGACCACCGTGGGTCCGCCTTGTGCCGCACGCCCTGCATTGGCAACGCACCACGGCGACCCCGCGCCAACGCGCCGACCGCGACGGACAGGATGCCCAATGTCGGTCCGCGGCGTCGCCCTTTCGCCTGTCGCGCGCACCGGTCCCCGGTGCGACCGGAGAGCCCATCGACCTCCGGGATCCGGCCAGTCAGTCGCGCGCGCTCTGCCAGTAGGTGCAGAGCGATGGAATCCCCTACTCCCAGACCGAGTCCTTGGACCCCCAGATCAGCCGGCTCCAGCGCCGACAGCTCGTCAGTCACAGCTATGGGCCAGCGTCACCGTCGTGTCCGGGTCCGTCGCGCTCGACATCGGCCTCCCGCCGGCGCGGTGCCCGCCCGTCAGGTGCGGTGTGTGACGTGGACCGGCAGTCTTGCCAAGAGTGCGACCGCTTGGGGGCGGATGGGCTGTGGCAGCTCGGTGGCGCTCCCCGATCGCCCATTGCTCGCCCCCGGGAAGCGCGTTGCGCCGGAGCGGAACTCCGCGCGCGGGAAGAGGAGAAAACACAGGTGGAACGCCGGCGTTCGGCGGCCGGGACGCCACGGAGAGGCGGGACGGCGTGGTTCACGGCATCTTGCGGGAGTGTGCCGGCTGGGAGGGACAGGCGGACTGCGGCACGGTCGCCCCCGGACAGCCTCGGTCGCCTCACGGGCATCCCCCTCAACCCAAGCGTCCGGTTGCGCCAGCCTCGGGGTCTGTGATGACCGGGGTCGCCTCCCCCACGGCACGCCCGGTCGCATCCCATCGCCCGTCCCGGAGCAGGGGCTTCCGCTCCCGGGGCATCTATCCCGGCGGGCAGACCAGAAAGGGCCGATGACCCTCCCGGATATCAGCCAGTCGGTGCGCGCTTCGCGATGTAGGTGCAAAGCGACGGGATTCCCGGCTCCCAAAACTCATGGTCGTCCGTCTGCCAGATGAGCCCCACGGCAAGCAGCTCCCGGAGGGCGGCAAGCACGGTCCGGTCCCCGGTCAGGGCCGGCTTCAGCGCCGCCTCCAGCTTCGCTGCCGACAACACGCCGTCGCCGCCGATGGCGGCGAACGCCGCCGAGACCGCCCGTGCCTCGGACAGCACTTCCCGGCGATCGACCTCCTGCAGGCGCCTCCAGTAGAACGCGTTCCGCACCGTGTTCGCCTTGCGCACACCCGCCTCGGCATCCTCCAGCAAAATGCGGTCCGCGCCCGGATCACGCGCAATGGCGACTCTCCATGCCCACATGCCCACCAACTGGATGAAGTACGGATAGCCTTGGCTCTCCGACACCAGCCGCTCCAGCGCATCCGGGGCGAACGGCAGACCTTCCCGCTCCGCCGGCAACGACAGGGCGGCCCGGGTGTCGTCCTCGGACTCCAGCCGCCCGATCCTCAACAGGTGCGAGCGTTCCCAGAAGCTGGCGTGGGCAAGGCTGAGGTTCTCCTCAATCCTCGGCGTGCCGGCCAGCACGAGCAGAAGCGGGACGCCTTTCCTGACGCACTCCTGCGTGGCGTTCAGAAGACAGTCCGCAATGTCGGGCGGCAACCGGTGCGCCTCGTCAACAAACAGCGCGACCGACTTGGGCTTCGCCATCCGGCGCAGGATCTCCTCGACCACCGCGCTGACAAAGGAGGGGTCATAGGCGATCTTCAGCTTGGCAAAAACCAGCTTGACCGTGAGCTCTCCCTTCACCCCGGACAGGTCGATGACGCCGGGCGCCAGCTGCTTGATAAGAGTGTCGACGCTGTTGCCCCAGTTGGTTGGGTTCAGCGCATGAATCTCAATGCCCCGCTTGGTTGCCTGTGCCTCGGTCTCGGTCATGAGCACGGTCTTGCCAGTGCCACGGGGACCGTACAGAACGACTCCCCCGACGGGTCTCTTCTTCGCAACGAGCCTCAGCATCTCATTCAGCTCAAACTCCACATCCCTGTGCCCCGCCCGGTGCGGGGGAGCCGTCCCCCAGTTTGGCGTGAACGGGTTTTCCCTCTCTTCGTCCATGGTCGCAATGATAACCGACTTTTCCCGGCCTGGCGCGGCTCAGGGCGTCTTTCGGGAGTGTGCCAGTTGGGATAGGCAGGCGGGCCGCGGCACGATCACCCTCGCGACGGCTGGTTGGCCGGCCTCGCTGACGCTTGGGCGATCGGTTTCCCCAGACGCAGGCGGGACGTGCTCGCCGCGACCGCGGACCGCCCCCGCCCGACTGGCGACCAACCCCAGAAGGATCGCGCGGCGTGGCGCGGCATCCGCGCGCGCCGCGCCACGCCGCGGGGATGGGCGCACACCGGGATCCGGGGCGCGGCGGTCCTTCCCCGCTGGCAGCCGTACGTCCCGGCGCGCACCCCGAACACGGCGGCATCGCGCCCGGCAACACCCGGGGGGCGGGGACCGCCTGGATGTGCACGGTGCCACGGAAGGCGCGGCGCATGCCGCGGCGCATCGGGCCTGACGGCGGGTACCGGTGCCGCCGCGCATCCCCGAACCGGGATGGGAAGGTCCGTCGGTCGCGTGCCTTGCGCGCCCCCCTCACCCGGGTCGGCGCGGGTTGTCCTGTGCGGAACCTGTCGGCGGGCGCGGCCGCCGCAAGCGGAACCGGCCTGACCTGATGGGCAACGGCGTGTCCTTGGCGGACGACGCGGACCGTGGCGGCCCAACACGGAAAGCGCGGGCCATCCCCGGATGCCGTGTGCCCTGATCCGCGCAACCCAACGGGCCGGTCAACCCAACCGGACGGCACCGAGTGGGCACCCGCGCGCCGTGCACCTCCCGCAGTCGCGGGCCACCGGGGTGTGGACGAGTGACCGGACTGGCCGCCGCCGACCCCGCAGTCCTCCCCCCGGTCGCGCGCGCACCGCGGCCGGGTCATTCCGCAACGTCTCTGCCTTCCTGCTCGACAAGAAACTTGCAGAGCGACGGGATTCCCGGCTCCCAGTCGAGTCCCGGGGTCTCCCAGACCAACCCGAGGTGCATCAGCCTTCTCACGACCTTCCGGGGGTCTTGCGCACCGCCGGTCGCCGCGCCTTTCACGGCGGCCATCAACTCCTCCCGGGTAAGCAGGGCATCCCGCCCCCGATCGAAGACCATCTTCGACACGGCCTCCGCCGCGCCCAGGACACCGTGCTCGTACATCTCGTTCCGGCGATCGTTGTAGAAGCTCAGCAACTGTTCCCTTGTGACGGCGATCCCCTTGTGCGCGTCCTTCACGGTGATCCGCCGGGGTCTGCCCCGGGCGTGGGCCGCGTTCCAAGACTCGTACCCGAGCTTCTGCACGAAGAAGGGATAACGAAGGCTCTCCTCCACCAGCGTCTCCAGTGCGTCCGCGTCAATGGGCATCCCCGAGTCTTTCGCCGGTTTCGCCAGGGCTTCCCGGACCGCTTCGTCTGTCTCGATGCGGCCGATCCGCAACCTTGTGCAACGTTCCCAG
>CAZZIL010000449.1:0-9334 GCA_964654265.1 uncultured Gammaproteobacteria bacterium
CCCCAGGACCGCGGGCGACACCACCGGGACCAGCATCGACAGCAGCGGCATCCGCGGCGCGAGCGGACCGAACAGCAGGCAGGCCAGCGCGCCTCCCGCCATCGCCGTCACCGCGAGCTCAACGCGCTCGGCCGCCGGGAGTCCGCCCCCCGGCCCAAGGAACAGCGTCCACACCGTGCCAGCCAGCGCGAACAGCGGAAGGGCGGTCCATGCGCACAGGATCCCGCCAAGCGCCGCCGCGCCGAGCGGACCCGCGCCAAGCCGTCCGGCCACCGCGGCCGCCAGCTCCGAGACCGGCCCGAAAAACAGGTGCAGGAAGATCGCCCACAGCGCCGCAAGAGCAAGGGCAAGGGCCCCCTCGCCCAGTCGGCGGTGCGCCCGGCCGAGCAGGCGCCCGGCGACAGCCGCCCCCAGCCCGACCCCGACAACGGCGGCCACGGCCATCCCGGTGCGCGCGGCAAGCGCATGCCCCAAGAGGTCCGCCACCCGCGCGTGAAGCGCCAAGGTCGCCCAGGCCAAGCCGACCCCGCCGACAAGGAAGGCGAGCGGGGGTCCCATCCCCGCCTCGGCCGGCCGGGCCCCTTCCCCGGCAATCCCCGGGACGCCCGCGGGCGTCCCCGGCACGGACGATGCTGACATTGCCGGACGCGCCCCCGCCGGGCTCAGTCCCGCATCACCTTCTCGACCGCCGTGAGCGAGCCAATGAACCCCTCGCGCGAGAACACGCGCTGCGCGTACTTCATCAGCGGCAGCGCGCGCTTGGGCAGCCGGATCTTCAGGTGGGGCAGCCTCCAGAGCAGGGGCGCCAGCGCGACGTCGCCGAGCGTGAACTCCGGCCCCATCAGGTACCGGCGCTCCAGCCCCCTCATCCCGTTCGAGAGCTGGAGCAGCCCCGAGACGATCTCGGAGCGCGCCTTCGCCACCTTGCTGTCCGACTTGCTCCGCATGATGATGTCCATGTTGGCGTACAGCTCGCGGTCGAAGCCCTGCATCAGCAGCCGCACCCGGGCCTTCTGCACGATGTCGGCCGGCAGCAGCTCCGGGTGCGGGAAGCGCTCGTTCAGGTAGTCGTTGATGATCCCCGACTCGTAGAGCGCCAGCTCCTTGTCCACCAGCACCGGGACCTGGTTGTACGGGTTGAACTGCGCCAGCTCGGCCGGCTTGCGGCTCAGGTCGACGTCGATGACCTGCGCATCGATCTCCTTCTCGCGAAGCAGCATCCGGCACCGGTGCGAGTACGGGCAGTACGCGCACGAGTACAGGGTCATCATCGGGCCGCGCCCCCGGGGCGCCGGCGGGCGCTACCCAATGTCCCTCCAGTACTCCCGGTACAGGAAGTGCGTGTACACCAGCAACGCCATCAGCGCCAGCAGGACATAGATCCCCGTGCGAATCCGGAAGTTCCTCCCCGGATCGCCCATGTACACCAAGAAGTTCGTCAGGTCCCCCGCAAGCGAGTCGTAGTCCGCCGCCGACAGCCCGCCGGGAAGCGCAAGCTCCAGGGAGGGCGGCCCGCCAGCCGCGCCGTCCCCGGCGGAATCCGCGCGGACCATGATCCCCTGCAGCCCGTGCAGCACATGCGGCATCGCCGTGTTCTCGAACACCAGGTTGTTCCACCCGGTGAGCGTCTCCGGGTCGCGGTAGTAACCGCGCAGGAACGCGTAGACCCAGTCCGGGCCGCGCACGCGCGACACCAGCGTCAGGTCCGGCGGGACCGCCTGGCTGAACCACTCCCTCCCGTCGTCCGGGCCGACCGACGACTCGACGTGGTCCACCAGCCGGGCAGGGCCGTTGAGCAACGCCGCCGACTGCCCCTCCGTCAGGCCCAAGTCGTCCGCGATGCGCTTGTAGCGCGCGTGGCGCGCGCCGTGGCACCCGATGCAGTAGTTCATGAAGACCGCCGCGCCGCGCTGCATCGATGAGCGATCGTAGTGGTCCACCGGGGCCGCCGGCAACGGCGCGCCCGATCCCGCCGCGAGACCCGCCGCCGAGAGCGCCAACGCCGCGGCCGCCAGCAGGGGCCGCCCCGCGAAAACCCGGGCGATCATCGGCCGATCCGCTCCGGCGGCGTGGAGCACTTCTCGCGCGCCGAGTACCACGGCATCAGCGCGAAGAACGCGAAGTACAGCGCCGTCAGCACCTGGGCCGCCACCTGGCGCGCCGGACTCGGGGGGACCGCCCCCAGGTAACCCAGCCAGACGAACACCACCACGAAGACCGCCAAGGCCGCCTTTGTCATCGCCCCCTTGTGACGGATCGACGCCACCGGGCTCCGGTCCAGCCACGGAACCACAAACAGCACCAGGACGGCGGCGCCCATCACGAGGACTCCCCAGACCTGGGTGCCGAGGAACGGCGGCACGGCGCGCAGCATCGCGTAGAACGGGGTGAAGTACCACACGGGCGCGATGTGCTCGGGCGTCTTCAGCGGGTTCGCCGCCTCGAAATTGGGCTTCTCGAGGAAGTACCCGCCCATCTCCGGGGCGAAGAACACGATCGAGGCGAACACGATGAGGAACACCACCGTGCCGAAGGTGTCCTTCACGGTGTAGTAGGGGTGGAACGGTATCCCGTCGAGCGGCTTCCCGGTCTTCGGGTCCTTGTGCCTCTTGATCTCCACGCCGTCGGGGTTGTTCGACCCGACCTCGTGCAGGGCGACCAGGTGGAGGAGCACCATCCCGATCAGCAGCAGCGGGATCGCCGCGACGTGCAGCGCGAAGAACCGGTTGAGCGTCACGTCGGAGATCGCGTAGTCGCCGCGGATGTACACCGACAGGTCCTCGCCGATGACCGGGAGCGTCGCGAACAGGTTGACGATCACCTGTGCGCCCCAGTACGACGTCTGCCCCCACGGCAGCAGGTAGCCCATGAACGCCTCGGCCATCAGCAGCAGGTAGATCACCACGCCGAACAGCCAGATCAGCTCGCGCGGCGCGCGGTACGACCCGTAGAGCAGGGCGCGGAACATGTGCAGGTACACCACCACGAAGAACATCGACGCCCCGGTGGAGTGGATGTAGCGGATCACCGACCCCCAGGCGACGTCGCGCTCGATGTGCTGGATCGACGCGAACGCCTCCGCCTCGCTCGGCTTGTAGCTCATCGTCAGGAAGATCCCGCTCACCACCTGGATCACCAGCACCAGCAGCGCCAGCGAGCCGAAGTAGTACCAGAAGTTGAAGTTCTTCGGGGCGTAGTACCCCGACAGGTGGTTGCGGACGAACGTCGTCACGGGCAGGCGGGCGTCCACCCACCCCATCAGGCCGCCGCCCTTCGCCTCGGGGGCCGTCCCCTCCATCCTCAGGCCGCGCCTTCCGACCCGATCAGCACCGAGTGGTCGTCCGGGAAGTGGTGCGGCGGGACCGGCAGGTTCGTCGGGGCCGGGCTTCCCTTGTGCACCCGCCCGGCGAAGTCGAAGCGCGAGCCGTGGCACGCGCACAGGAACCCGCGCTCGCCCTCCCGCGCCGGGATGCACCCGAGGTGGGTGCACACCGCCACCGCCACGAAAATCTCCGGCCGCAACGACCGGGTCGCGTTCTTGCACGACGCCGGCTGCACGCTGGTCTCCGAGTCCGGGTCCGTCAGCCCCGACACGTCCGCCGCGGACAGCGACTCCACCATCGCCCCGTCGCGGCGCAACACCCAGATCGGCTTGCGCCGCCACACGACCGTCACCATCTCGCCGGGCGCGAGCGATCCGGTGTCCACGAGCGCCGGGGCGCCCTCCGCGCGCGCCTTCCGGCTCGGCTGCAGGCTTGACGCGAACGGGTACGACGCGCCGACGGTGGCGGCTCCGCCGAGCACCCAGCCGGCGCGCACCAGCGCCTGGCGCCGGGGCGGGACGCCCCCGTCACCCGCGCCGCCGTCCCCGCTCCCCGTCATCGGGCGACACGGCCGCCGCGCGACCGGCGACCGCCAAGAACCGTTGTCCGCATGGTGCCGAAATCCCCCGCAAGTCCCGGGCGCGCGACCGTGCCGGCGGCGGACCGCCGCCCGGCCCCGGGCAAGCCGGGTGGCAGGCTACTGTTGCGCCTCGTCGCCGTTCCCCTGCGGCAGGATGTCCGACGTGTCGATGACATCGGGGGCGGGGGCCTCCTCCTTGCCGTAGGAGGCGAGCGCCGGCGGGTTGCTCACCGCCAAGTTCTCCTCCACGTTTCCCGAGGTCGAGATCGTCTGCCCGGGCTTCAGGACGATCCGCTTGCGGCTGACCATGTCAACGGCGAGCACCGCCCCGTCGCTGTCGCTCTTGAAGTGGTTGACCTCGATCCCCTGCATGTTGAGCAGGTCGGCGGCCTCCATCATCTGGCCGTTGACCAGAAGCGTCGAGTTGCGGTCGCCCACGCGGATGAAGCCGTCGACGGCGAGGTTCACGCTGCGGCCGCGCTCGCGCACCTCGGGGACGTCGAAGTCGAGGAACTCCCCGATCTCGAGCTGCTCCTCGCCGCTGGTCTCCGCCTCGAACTCCATCAGGGCCGCGGTCGCGATCTCCTGCACGCGGTCCAGGTCCTCGTCCTTCAGCAGCCCCTGGCGCACCGCCTCGAGGATCCTGCGCTGCTCGCTGGTGAAGAACAGCCGGAGCATGTCCCCCTCCTCGCGCGCGATGGTCTCGTCCTGCTGCGCCAGCGCGGGCGCGCCCGGCGCCGCGAGGGCCGCCGCCAGCAACAGCGCGGGCAGGCGCCCCAGTCCCGTCTTTTCCGTGTTGTCCATCATGCCCCCTTAGCCGGTCTCGCCGCGCCCCTTGCCCTGGTCCGGGTCCGACACCGTGATCCACTCGATGTCGCAGTCCGCCATGAAGTTCTTCCGCAACTCCACGACGAACGCCTCCTCCTCGGACATCGGCGACATCGAGCAACGCAACGGGATGAAGATCCCGTCGACGTTCGCGGCGTAGTCCTCCAGGAACATCAGGAAGTCGATGTCGTGCAACATCCCCAGGTTGAAGTGCATCGTGGTCGACTTCACCTGGATCGTGCTGTTCTCGGTGAACGCGAACGCCTCGGGCAGATGGCGCTCCTGGTTGCCGATCTGGTACTCGATCTCGTACAGCCGCCGGGCCGACGTGATCTCCTGCATCTTCTCGATCCAGTTCAGGCGCTTCTCCTCGCCGATGACGCCGCGGTCGGCGAACCCCTGGTAGCTGTCCGCGTACTGCTGCTGCAGGCGCTCCTCGTCGCTGATCGCCCCCAGCCGGTCGGTCAGGGAGTCGCGCTCGGTGCGCAACGTGCTGTTCTGCGCCTGCTGGTCCTGCGCGAACGTCTGGTCGCCGTACTCCGCGCCCTTGAACAGCGCGAACAGCACCACGAGAAGGACCCCCGCGCGGATCAGCACCGTGCGCTCCCTCTTGCTCAGGTTGATCTTCATCGCGCCCTCCCGGAACCGTTGTAACTCCCCGCCATCAGACCTGCTCCTCCGTCTCCAGGACCTGGTTGACGAACTCCTGGGTGCGCTGGCGCCACGACACGTGGATCTCGAAGTTCAGGTCGGTCAGCTCCGACGCGCGCACCACCTGGGCGCCCGAGGTCGCGGACCCGCTGACCTGGTCGTCCGACTGCAGGGCCCTCGGCCCCCGCACCAGCGACACCTCGACGTCCTCGCGCTCCTCGAAGCCGGCCATGAAGCGCTGGACGTTGGCGAGCACCTCGCTCAGCGACTCGCCGCTGCGCTCGAAGAAGCGGCCGCGGAGCGCCACCACCTGGTAGAGCTCGTTGCCCGACAGGTAGGCGAGCGGCTTCGCGGCCAGGCTGCCCTGCTCGTCGGTGAGGAACCACTCGATCGACTCCAGCTCGACCATCGTCGCGTTGTCCTGCATCGCCTTGCTGACGTAGTACAGCAGCGGGGCCGGGTTGATCTGGTCGTAACTGGAGTAGGTGAAGATGTTCGAGACGGCGCGCATGTTCTCGGGCGTCGACGGCGCCTCGCCGAACGCCGCGACCTGCGCGTTGTAGCTCGACCGCAGCTGGGCGACCTCCGACTGGAGCGCCTGGTTCGCCGTGTAGTACTGGAAGTAGGTCTGCGAGGCGGAGAGCGCCTCCCCGCCGATCGCGTAGGCCGCGTAGAGCGCGGCCGCCCCGACCGTGACCGACGACACCAGCTTGATCCAGTAGAAGCGCACCAGGTTGAGCGGCGCCAGGCTCTTGAAGCGCAGCGTGGTGAACATCGAGTCGATCGCCAGCGAGCTGTCGCGCCCCCACTCGATCATCGGCCGGCGGATGCCCATCACCCGGGCGACCTGCTCGCCGTCGTAGAAGAAGTAGCGGTCCGACTTCTCGCCCGCGATCTCCTTGAACGTCTTCTGGAAGTTCTTCAGCTCGCCCGGCGGGACGATGACGTGGTACTCCACGCGCACGCCGCGCGACGTCTTCAGCTGCACCAGGTAGTGCTGGAACCGGTCGGTCTCCGAGGCGATCGCCTTCATCACCAGCGTCGGGTCCCCCGACGGCGGCAGCTTGGTGACGCGGCTGTGGCGCATCTGCCCGGCGTGGAAGTAGCACTGCCGGATCGACCCGCCGCCGCTGAAGATCGTCACCACCGCGTACTTGCTCTTCAGGTTGAACTTCTTGACGATCGGGTGCAACGCCAGCGCCTGGCTGAAGACCCCGGCGATCTCGATGTCGTGGCGCTGCAGCGCCTTCACCCACGGGCCGACCTTGTCCTCGGTCAGCACCCCCAGGAACAGCGTCATGTCCTGGCGCTTGCCGAGCTCCTCCCGCCCCAGGGTGACCACCTGCGTGTAGGTGGCGCCCCGGTACAGCGTGTCCTTGCGCTTGTTCAGGAAGTTCGTCTTGTACTGCCCGTACAGGTGCGGCGTCAGCTCGTAGCGGTAGTCCTCGCCGACGATGTTGAGCAGCAGGTGGAACGCCCGCCCCTGGAACATCCCCCGGTTGCTGTTCAGGTAGGTGCGGAACTCGGTCGACCCCACCTGGTCGTTGGTGTAGGTCTGGAGCAGGTCGATCGTGCCCCGGAACCACGAGATCACGTCGACCCGGTCGTCGCCGACCAGCAGGCCGTAGCGCTTCCTGAAGAGCAGCTGCCTGGGGATGGGGATCTCAAAGTTCATCGCGGCCTCCGGTCACAGGATTTTCTCGAACGAGTCGTACAGCGGGGCGTAGATCGCGATGATCACCCAGGCGAGCAGGCCCGCCAGCATGAGCATCATGATCGGCCCGACCGCGCCCTGCATGGCCGAGATCGCCTCGTTCGCGTCCTTGTCGTAGTAGAGCTTGACCTGCCGCATCGCGGCGTCGATCCCGCCCGTGGTCTCGCCGAGCCGCACCATCCTCAGCACCAAGGGGGGGAAGATCCCCGACTCCTTGAACGCGAGCGACAGCGCCTTGCCGTTCTCGATCTCCTCGATGATCGAGTCCAGCGAGCGCGAGACGAACTTGTTGCCGAGCGCCCCCTGGGAGATCTGCAACGCCTTGATGACGCTGATCCCCGACCCGTAGAGCAACCCGAAGATGTTGGCGAAGCGCGACATCATCACCTTCTCGAGGACGACCCCGAGCAGCGGCAGGCGGATCTTCAGCCGGTCCATCTGGTAGTCGACCCCCGGCACCGTCAGCACCAGCAGCTTGACGATGGCGTAGACCACGAACGGCACCAGGACGATGTACAGCCCGCGCTCCTGGATGAAGTCCGACGTGTTGATCAGCGCGATCGTGTAGCCGGGCAGCTGTTGCCCGAGCGACTCGAGCACCGCCACCAGCTTCGGCACGACGAACCACATCAGCATCCCGGTCGCCCCGACGATGACGGTCAGCGCGAACGCCGGGTAGATGAACAGCTTCTTCGTGCGCTTGACGATCTCGTGGGTCCAGAGGATGTTCTCCCCCAGGTTCTTCAGCACGAGGGGAAGCTCCCCCGACTCCTCGCCGGCCTCGACCAGGCTGACGAAGATGCGGTCGAACGTCTTCGGGTACTGCCCCAGCGCCGCCGACAGCGTCGACCCCTGCTCGATCTCCTGGATCACCGACCCCACGATGTTGCGCAACGTCGGGTTCGACACCGAGTCGCGCACGTCGGACAGCCCCTCGATCAGCGGGACGCCCCCGCTCACCAGCTGCTCCAGGTAGAAGCAGAACTGCGCCAGCTCCTCCTGGGTGACCCGCGCCTGGAACAGCTGGAGCCCCTTCCCGGAGGAGTGGGAGACCAGCTGCAGGCCGAGCCGCTCCAAGCGCTTCTCGAGCTCGTCCTTGTTGGCGACATCCAGCTTCCCCTGGACCGACTGGCCCTGCTGGTTGAGCGCCGTGTAGGTGAAGACAGTCATCGCGCGGACCCTCCCGTCACAGGTAGCCCGTCAGGTCGCACACCCGCGCGACCTCGTCGATCGTCGTCAGGCCCTCGACCACCTTCTCCATCGCGTTCTCCGCCATCAGGATGAACACGCCGTCCTCGGTCGCCTTCGCCTTGATCTCGCGCAACGACGAGCGGCTCGACACCAGCTCGTCGATGTCCTCGTTGAACTTCAGCAGCTCCATGATCGCGCAGCGGCCGCGGTACCCCAGGTACTCGCAGTGCACGCAACCCACCGGCTGGAAGAGCCGCACCTGCGACGGGTCCTCGACGAAGTGGCTGAGGATCTGCAGCTCGAGCTCCTCGGTCTCCTTCTCGACCGTGCAGTGCACGCACAGCCGGCGCACAAGGCGCTGGGCGACCACCCCGATCACGTTGCCGGCCATGATGTCGGGGAGCACCCCCATGTCCAGCAGGCGCGGGATGACGCCGAGCGCGTTGTTGGTGTGCAGCGTCGTCAGCACCTGGTGCCCGGTCATCGCCGCCCGCAGCGCCTGGTCGGCCGTCTCGCTGTCGCGCACCTCGCCGATCAGGATGATGTCCGGGTCCTGCCGCATCATCGACTTGATGCCGGAGGCCCAGTCCATCTTCGTCGACTCGTTGACCGCCGACTGCCGGATCATGTGCATCGGGTACTCGATCGGGTCCTCCAGCGTCATGATGTTCACCGACTCGGAGTTCAGGTGGTTGATGATCGAGTAGAGCGTCGTCGTCTTCCCGCTTCCGGTCGGCCCGGTCACCATGATCACGCCCTCGGGGCGGGAGATCATCAGTTCAAGCATGCGCTGGGCGCGCTCGTTGAGCCCCAGCTGGTCGATCGGCATCAGCCCGCGCTGCTGGTCCAGGATCCGCAGCACGAAGTTCTCGCCGTGCGCGGTCGGCTGGCTCGCCACGCGGAAGTCGACCGTGCGCCCGTAGAGCGACATGCTGATGCGCCCGTCCTGCGGCGTGCGGCTCTCCGCGATGTTCATCCCCGACATCACCTTGAGGCGCACCGACATCGAGTCCCAGTAGTTGCGGTGCAGGCTGCGCACCTGGCGCA
>CAZZIL010000450.1:0-1743 GCA_964654265.1 uncultured Gammaproteobacteria bacterium
GGGCCCACAACCCGTACCTGCTCGACGCCGGGCTCACCGCCGAACACCCACCGATCCCTTGGCTTGGAGACCGCAGGCTACACCTCCAGTTCGGGTGAAACCTCACCCTCGGATCCCCCCATTGGGAATCCAGGCTAGGCAAGCTGGCGCGCCCCTGTCGCTGAAAGGCATTGGAGGTGCGAGCTATCCCCCCGACAGTTCGGGCCGACACCGTCCCGAGGCGGATCGCCGTCAGTGTCTCCGGGACGTGGCGGTGGCCACGACCGGCTGTTCCACCCCGTCACGACATAGGCCAACCTCCTCACCCAACGGCAAGCTCGGCATCCCGGCATGGCCGCCGCCAGCGCGAAGACCAAGGGGCAACCCGCCGCGGCGGGAGGTTAACCGACAGATCCCGCAACAGCTCGCACACCGCGGGCGAGATGTCCTTTCATGTGGCCGGAGGTGTCCCTTGAGTATTGTAAGGGACTCCCTGTTCAATTGGAAGTCTTGCCAAGTTGCTGTAAAAAAGACTCTTTCTGCCACTCACCCAGACATTTCTTTCAAACGGCGTCATGACTCCATTTCATCTGGGCGGTATTGTGCTACAATCTTGTTACACTCTGCCCATGCCATGAACCTGACCATCCACAGCCGACATCTGGAGGACCGCCTGCTTGAGCAACTCAACGCTTGGCCCGGCGTCCTGCTGTTGGGCCCGAGACAAAGCGGTAAGACGACCCTTGCCAAACACCTCCTCACGTCCCGGGGGTTCGCCTACCTTGACTTCGACGATGACGCGACCCGGAAAAGCGCCGCTCGCGACCCGGCCGGATTCGTGGCGGAACTTCCCGACAGCGCAACGTTGGACGAGGTGCAACGCGTCCCCGAGATCGTCCTCGAGCTGAAGCGGCGGATCGACAACAACCGGGAACGCGTGAGCTACCTGCTCACGGGGTCCTGCCGGTTGATTCGCAGAATGCCCGACTCCTTGGCCGGCAGGCTCGTCCACCTGCGACTCTTCCCCCTCTCCCGCTGCGAGAGAGCGGGGATCGCCCCACAGTTCATCGACGACCTCTTCGGTGCGAGGTTCCGGCTCGAGAAGTGCCCAAGGCTCGGCGCGGAGCTCCTCGAGATGATTGCGCTTGGGGGATACCCCGCCGTCCAGTCCGACACGTCAACGGGAGTCCGGATCAGATGGCATGACAGTCTCGTCGCCAGCCTGATGGAAGGGGACATGGGGGCGCTGGGCCGGGTCGGCCATCCCGACATCCCTCCGCGGTTGCTTGCCGCGGCGGCCGCGCAGACCGCCAGGCTCCTCAACGCAAGCGACCTGGGAACGGCGTTCGGGGCGACGCACCCGACCATCAGGCGATACCTCGGCTTTCTGGAGGACCTGTTCCTGCTGGAGATGCTCCCGCCTTGGAGTCGCAACCGGATGACCCGGATGGTCAAGTCGCCCAAGCTGCACGTCTGCGACACCGGTCTGGCATGCGGCCTGCTCGGGATCGACGCGGGAACCCTTGCGGTCGACCACGACCTCCGCGGGCAGATGACCGAGACGTTTGTCTACCAGGAGTTGCGCCGCCAAGCGAGCGGCAGGGACATTGTCCCCAAGTTCCACCACTACCGGACGAAGGACCGAGCGGAGGTCGACATCGTCATCGAGCTGGGTGGCCGGATCGCCGGCGTTGAGGTGAAAGCGGGAGAGTCCGTCTCGGGCAAGGACTTCGGGGGGTTGCGCAAGCTGGCCGAGGAGACCGG
>CAZZIL010000451.1:0-4859 GCA_964654265.1 uncultured Gammaproteobacteria bacterium
CGCCGGCCCCCCAAGCCTGGCGCCAACCCAACAGGAACCCCGCAAGCCCTGTGGGATTGTACACCCATCCTGTGGGAATGGGCGGTATCATTGTGGAAATCTCCACGGGAGCCGACCGACGATGCCGCCCGTTGCCGCAGCCCGCCGCGGCGCAAGGCCACTGAGCCGCCGGCAGGCGATCATCAGCCACCTCCGCGCCCACGGCCTGGCGCGCATCGCCGACATGGCCAAGACGCTGGGCGTGTCCGACGAGACGATCCGCCGGGACGTCAGGCCGCTCGTCGACAGCGGGGAACTCGCCAAGCACCACGGCTCCGTCAGCCTCTCGGCAATGTGGCCCGAGGCGCCGTTCGAGCGGCGCATGCGCACGAACCGGGCGGAGAAGACGCGGATCGCCCGGCATGTCGCCGGGCTGATCGCCGACGGCGACAGCATCATGCTCGACACCGGGACCACCACCAGCCTGCTCGCGCGCGAGCTGCTCGGCAAGTCCGACCTGACCATCGTGACCAACTCGTCGGACATCGCGCGCACCCTCGCCACCGTCAACGGGAACACCGTCCACATGGCGGGCGGCGCCCTCCACGGCGACAACGGCGCCGCGTTCGGCCACTCGGCCATCGAGTTTGTCAGCGGCTTCCACGTGCGTCACGCGATCATCTCGATCAGCGCCGTCGATGCGCAGACCGGGCTGATGGACCACCGGCTGGCGGAGGCCGAGTTTGCGCGCACGGTGCTGCGTTGCGGGCGCCGGAGCATGGTGATCACCGACCACACGAAGTTCGCGGCGAGCGCGCTGGTGAAGGTGTGCGGTTTCGGCGGGTTCGACCTGCTGGTCACGGACCGGGAACCTCCGGCGGAGATCGTGGGGCTGCTCAGGGAGAACTCGACCGAGCTGCAAGTCGCGGGAGAGACGGGACCGGGGTGAGACCGGGCGCGGCCCGGCCAAGACACTCTCATCCCTTAGGCACCCCGCGCGCGATATCAGACAAGAAACCCCCGTCTCACGGTGAAAATGTCGGAAAGGTCCTCGACCAACGACTTGATGCACGACCTTTGGTCCGGGGTGCCGGGCGGAAAGACGAGTCCGCGGCAGACATCCGCGTGCGCCGGGTCGTGCTCGGTTGCGGTGTCGTAAACACAGTAACCCTTGGCACCGGAAGACGTGATCGCCCGAAGATCCCCGCATCGCACTATCGCCAATGACACGTCAGACCACGGAACGTTTTTCTGCCTGGCATACATCAGTGCCCGATCCTCCAGCTTGCCGAACGGGACATGTCGTCCCCTGATCATGGAAAGACCAAGGGCATTCACCGCCCGAAGCGCTCCCCGAGCGATTTCTCCCGAGCCATCCCTGAAGTGCTCAGGCAGAAGGAAGCGAAAGAGGATTTCGTCGTCCTGCACCGCCCCGGGGGAGTGATCGCTCACGGAGCAACACTCGCACTCGCCGTTGGGGAAAAGCTTCCGGTAGTGCGCGCACTTGCATCCGCTGCCCCCATACACCAACTCAACGTCCTTGCATGACAGTTCAGTCGTCCTCGACATCAGTGCCAACCCTCACAGCTCCCGCAGAGGTCCGACGAGCGCTCCCGGCCAGTCGGAATCGACCGGAAGATCCTCGCCCATCTCGACCGAGATCTCCTTCCCGTCCGAGAAGCGACGGACATAGAAGTAAAGCCTTCCATCCCCCTCAAACATGACCGCCGCAGACAGCCCTCCTGTCTTCCAATAGAGCTCCACCTCACCCTCCGTGTCCAGCCCCGGATAGGGCAACGGAACATCGGCCGGTCGCATTGACAGGAACTTGCGGGCATCCCGCAACGAGTTCGGGGATGCCGGCTTGGCAGAGTAGCCGTCCCACCCGTGCTGAAGGGTCGGGTATCGGGACAGTTCGGTCTCCAGCAGCTCACTCATCTCGGACTCGGACCGCAAGGGAAGCTTCGCCCAACGCTCCCGCGCAACCTCCAAGGGCGGCCGCGTCCGTGTCTCGATCTCGCGCTTCATCTGCTCAAACGCGAGTTGCCCCTTGCCCCGGAGACGGTGGGGTTCCCCTGCGGTGTGCTCCAGCAGAGGCTCCCCCATACCCGAACCCGAGGGTTGCGGGGAAGCACCCGCGTGCGCGGAATAGAAGATGTCGCCCATGGTTCCTCCGGCGATCAGCCTGTGAGACGTAGCATAGCAGACTGTCGGCTTGGAGTCAACCGGCCCAGCGAGCGCCCCGGCGCAGACCCCGAGCGTGAAACCGCCATAGTCGCCGCTGGCATTCCTCCTGCCTTCCAACAGGACTCCACCTCACCCTCCGTGTCCAGTCCCGGATAGGACCGCGGAGTACCGATCGGGCGCACTGACAGGAGCTTGCGGGTATCGCTCAACGAGTTCGGGGACGCCGACTTGGGGGGACAGCCGCCCCCCATGCTGAAGAGTCGGATACGCGACAGATCGGTCTCCGGCAGTCTCCTCATCTCGGACTCGACCCACCAAGGGAATCTCTCCCAACGCTCCAGCGCATTCTCCGAGGGCGGCCTCACGACCGGGTGTCGATCCAGATCGTCACCGGGCCGTCGTTCTCCAGTCGGACCCGCATGTCCGCGCCGAACCGCCCGGTCTCGACCGGGACTCCCGCCCCGGAAAGACAGCCGGAGAACTCCCGGCAGAGTCGCTCCCCCTCGTCCGGCGGAGCGGACCGCGAGAACCCCGGCCGGTTCCCGCGCGACGTGTCGGCCGCGAGCGTGAACTGGCTCACCACAAGGGCGGCGCCGCCGATGTCGAGGACCGACCGGTTCATCTTGCCGTTCTCGTCGCTGAAGATCCGGAGGGAGGCAAGCTTCTGCGCGAGCTTGCGGGCATCCTCGTCCGTGTCGCCCTGCATGGCGCACACGAGCACCAGCATTCCCTTCCCGATGCTTCCGACAGCCTGGCCGTCGACCGTGACGGAGGCCTCGGAGACCCGCTGGACGACCGCCCTCACGGTCGTGCGGGGCGCGGCGCCGTCCCGGCGTTGCCCGGCCCCTCAGTAGGTGAGCTCTTCCGGCTGGTAATCTCTCGTCTCCTCGCTGGCGGTGACGCTGACCCCGTCGGTGACAACGCTCTTCCGGGCCGACACCAAGGCAACAAAGCCTTGGCCGTCCCGTCCGGGGGAGGCGTTCACGACGTTGCCCGCCGTCTGGTCGCCGTACTTCTGCGACTGGACCGGGGCGCCCGCCTCCGGTGGCGGACCCTCCCCGGAGATCCGGTACATCCGCGACTTCGGCTCTCCCCGGTAGTGCACCCGGGCGATGACCTCCTGGCCGACGAAGCATCCCTTCTTGAACGAGACCCCCCCAAGCAGGTCGTAGTTGATGCTCTGGGCGATGAACATCTCCTGGGTCGCCTTGGTCACCCAAGGGATGCCTCGGCCGATCTGGGCACGAAGCCACCCGGGATCCCCGCGCTCCTGCCCGTTGCCCTGTTGCGGGCCGGGGACCAGAAGGTCCAGGCCGCCGACCCCTGCGAGCACGGTGCCCTCCCCGGTCTCGCGGACCTCGCCGAGACCCTCCTGCCCGAGGGGACTGGCTGTCCCCTCGCCGTCGGCGAAAAGGCATCGGTCCTCGCACGGCTCGATCCTGACCTTCGCCCGCAACACGAACCGCGACAGGTGCGCGCAGAACCCCTCAACCAAGTCCTCAGCCATCAGCGCGCGGTAGGAATCCTCGCCGGAGCGCCACAGGACGAAGTTCGCGATGATCCTGCCCTTCGGGTTGCACAGCGCGCTATGCTGCCACTTGGCGCGGTCGTCCAGCTCATGGACGTCGCCCGTGAGCATGCCCTGAAGGAACTTGCGGGTGTCCGCCCCGCAGAACGCGACCGTCCCGAGGAAGTCGGTCCGCAAGGGAGAGGCGGGGGCCGCCTCCGCGACCCTGTCAGGCTGCGTTGACATCGATTCTGGGCGCACCGCCGCCTAATCCCCCAGGTTGGGAGTGAGTGCCTCCCCCGCCTGACGCTTGGCGTTGATCTCCTCGACCACCTTGCCCATCGCCAAGAACCGCTCAGGCGTTGAGGGGTGGCTGGACGACCGCGTGTTCAGGTTGCCGGTCTCGACCGCGAGCTTCCGCCAGAAGTCGGCGGCCCCGTCGATCTCCATGCCGGCGTTGGCCATCATGTAGAGCCCGACGTAGTCGGCCTCCGCCTCGAACTCGTGCGAGTACATGCCCTTCGCCGCGGCGCTGAACCCGCCGCCCCAGGCGCCCCCGGTCGCGACCGCCACGGCGATGTCGACCACGAGCCCGCCAAGGGCGTTCGTTGTCTGGGCCTGCACGTGCTCCAACGCGTTGTGGGCGAGCTCGTGCGACACGATGAACGCCAGCTCTTGGTCGGCGGCGGCGAACGACATCATGCGGCGCGTGACCATGATGCTGTCCCCATCGGCGAAGGCGTTGAGCTTGTCGTTGTTGAGCAACACCACGCCGTAGTCGCAGTAGTCCTCGGTCGCCACCCTGAAGGTGCGCCGGTTCCCCGAGCGCAACGCCTCAACCCGGACCAACCCGTCATCGGTCACGTGGGCCAGTCGCTCCCGGTTCAGGTCCGAGACCGACACCGCCTCCTCGCCCCCGAAGCTGATGTCGTCGAGCGCCAGCACCTCGTCGCCGGGCTGGATCCCGCTGCGAGCCGCCGGGGAGTCGTCAAGCACCACCTGGACCACTGGGCGTTCCTTGATCCCGAAGTCGCTCGCCACGTCGCGGTAGTCCCTGTGGACGCCACCGAGGTCCTTAAGGCTGAATCCCAGCTCCCGTCTCACCCGGTCCGCGCAAAGGTCGGTGGCGGAGCGGCGCAACAGGGCGCCGATGCGCCAGAGGCGCTTCTCGTGCCCGCGCTGGACC
>CAZZIL010000452.1:0-4985 GCA_964654265.1 uncultured Gammaproteobacteria bacterium
CCGTCGCCGTCCCCGCCGCCGCGGCCGATCTCCGCGAGGGCCTCGTCCGACAGCCAGTCGCCCGCCTCGGCGTCCGGCTGCGTCCCGAGCAGCTCGTCGAGCCCCGGCAGCCCGGCAAGCGGCTGGTCCGCCGACAGGTGCAGGCAGTCCTTCGCCGCCACGCCCGGCGGGCACGCGCCCGCCTGGCGCAGCGCCAGTGCGCCGCCGAGGAAGTGCCAGTGGCCAGGCGCCACCCCGTGGGCGCGAAGGATCGACATCACCAGGTAGTACTGGCCGATGTCGTAGATGTCCATGCGCAGGCGCCGGCGCGTGTCCTCGCCCATCGACAGCAGCCACAGGTCCATCCCGTTCGGCTCCTCGAACAGGTGGGCGCGGGTCCACAGCGCCCCGGTGTAGTACTCGCGCACGTAGTCGCGGTGCAGCTCGATGATCGGCATCACGTCCGGGTCCAGCACGCTGTCGATCGGCGAGTTCTCGTAGTCGTGCAGCCGCGCCGCCCGGCTCGCCGCCAGCGTGTTGAGCACCAGCGAGGTGCTGATCTGCCGGCTCATCACCGTGGAGATCTCCTCGACCTTCTCGGACTCGCGCTCCTCGCGCTCGACGCGCGCCGCGATGCTGATCACCACCACGATCACCAGCATGCCGACGCCGTTCGCCAAGATATCGACGAGCGCCACCCCGGCGAAGTCGGGGACCCGCCGCGACGCCGCGCTCAAGGCAGGCTCCCCGGCGCCGTCGACTCCACGTAACCGCGGATGTACTCGGGGATGTCGTTGAGCGCCACCGACTTCAGGAACTCGTTGTCGACCATCACCCAGCTGATGAGAATCAGGCGCCCCGGCCACATCCGCAGCATGCAGTTGCGCGCCTCGGCCAGCGTCGACACGCTCCCCTCCAGCACGAAGAACACGATCTGGTTCACCCGGTCGTCCGAGCCGGCGCGCCCGTCGTAGATCTCGCGCGCGTAGTCGACGAACGCGCTCCCGGAGCGGCAGATCGACCCCAGCGGCACGCTCGTGTTCGTCTCGGTGATGCGCAGCGTCTCCGGGAACGTCAGCACCACGTAGCCCGCCCCGCCGTCGGTGCGCTCGATGCGGTGCATCCCCTGCTCGTCGCCGCGCTCCAGGCGCTCGCGCAACGCGGCGCTGGAGTAGATGTTGACGACCACCAGCACCACCAGCATCAGCGCGAACACCCCGCCGAAGATCGCCATCATCGGCGCGTTGTTCTCCTCCTGCAGGGCCAGCCCCGACAGGGCGCGGCTACGTCTGTTCCCCTCGGGCACGGCCCCTCATGCGGCGCGCATCTTCCGCCGCGCGCGGCGCTCGATCGACGCCAGCGTGCGCTCCTCGCTGCGCTGCACCAGCGACAGGAACAGCGACAGCACAATGCTCAGCGACAGCGCGATCAGCGTGGTGTCGAAGGCGATCCCCAGCGGGGCGATCGCCCCCCCCAGGTCGCTCGACAGGCCCGTCAGCCCCTGCTCCGAGACGATGATCCGCCGGATGCCCTCGGCCGCGAGCGATATCCCGAGGACGGTGCCGATGAACCCGAGGATCGGGACCGCCCAGCCGATGTAGCGCGGGATCAGGTACGACTCCTCGTGGCGCCGCCACAGGAACTGCATGGTCTCCTCCAGCGCGGGCGGCACCGCGACCAGCGCCTCCAGGTCGGGGAGCGTGCCCCCGGGGGCGCGCTCCCCCGGAAGGTCCTCCCACGATGCCAGCGCGCGGCTCAGGTGCCAGCTGTTCCAGCGCTTGCCCAGCAGGAGCAGCAGGCCCCAGAAGAACAGCAGCACCGTCAGCGGCGGGATCACCCCGCGCTCCAGGAAGCGCCGCGTGATCTCCTGCGCCCCCTCGTCGCTGCGCGCCAGCCACTCCAGCCCGAGGATGAACCCGGAACTCAGGATCAGCGACGTGACCAGCGCCGGGAACAGCCGCGGCCCCGACAGCAGCTCCGCGATGCGCTCGATCGGCTTGCGCCCCCGCTCGCGCGCGGCCGTCTCGATCCACAGGTGCGCGACGTACAGCCCCAGCGCCGCGACGAACACCGGCGCCATCCGCCCCGCCCACGAGGCGCTCGACCCGGAGAAGATCACCTGCCACGCCGGCGCGAACAGCACCGCCGCCACCGCCAGCAGGCCCGCGACCGTGAGCCCCATCAGCAGCGCCAGAAGCGTCCCCTGCGACCGGACCGCGTACACCCCGGCGATGCCGCCGGCCGCCACCAGCGCCGGGACGAACAGCAGCCACACCGGAAACCCGAACGCGTACACAAGGTTCAGCGCCACCAGCGCCAGCAAGACGATGGTCAACACCAAGGCTATCCTGAGGGGCATTCTCCTACCTTCCGAAACGGCGCCGGGCGCGGCGCCCCCGCCGGACGCGGGCCGCCTCGCCAAATCCCCCTATTCTAACTTTGTTCGCCCGCGGCGGGCGGACGCCCCGCGCCCTCCGCCGGGCGTGCCCGCGCGCTCTCCGAGAGGCATATCCCGGCCGCCACCGACACGTTCAGGGACTCCGTCCCCGGGTCGGTCGGGATGCGCACCGTCTCGTCGGCCAGGCGCACCAGCAGCCGGCGCGGGCCGCGCGCCTCGCCGCCCAGGATCCAGGCGACGTCCGGCGGGAACCGCATCCCGTAGATTGGGCGCCCGGCCCGTGCGTCCGCCGCGATGGCGAAGAACCCCATGCGCTTGATCTCGCCGACCACGTGCGGGAGGTTGCCGACCGCGAACACCGGCGTGCGCTCGGCCGCGCCGGCGGCGGCCTTGCGCGCGGCGGCGCCCAGCGGCGCCGAGCGCCGCCGCGGGACGAGCACGCACGCCACCCCGAACGCCGACGCCGTGCGCACGCAGGCGCCGAGGTTGCGCGGGTCCTCGACCCGGTCCAGCACGAGGAGCGTGCGCGCCCCCGGCGCGTCGCGCACCGTCTCGCGCCAGCCGGGCGCGTCCCCGGCCGCCGGCGCGGCCGAGCGGTAGGCGACGATCCCCTGGTGGGCCGCGCCCGGCGCGATGCGCCCGATCCGCGCCGTGGGGACCCGCTCGACGTCGATCCCGAGCGACTCCGCCTCGCGCGCGACCTGCGCGGCCTTGCCGGCGCGCGCCGACTCCGCGACCAGCACCCGCCGGGCGCGGCCCGCCCGGGCCAGCGCCCCGACCGCGTGCGCGCCGTACACGACGCGGTCATCCACGGCGGCGCCCGGCCCGGCCGGCCTCCGCCAGCGAGAAGTCGGTCTTCATCTCCCGGGGGTTGGTCTGCTCCAGCCGCACCCTCAGGCACGTGCCGACGCCGAACGCCCGGCCGTTGCGCCGGCCGACCAGCAGCTGGCGCGCCGCGTCGAAGACGAAGTAGTCCTGGCCGAGCCTCGACACGTGCACCATCCCCTCCAGCTGGTGCGGCTCGATCGACACGAACACGCCGTACTCGGCGACGCCGACGATCACGGCATCGAACTCCTCGCCCAGCCGCGAGGACAGGAACACCCCGCCGAGCATGCTCTTGAGGTCCCAGCCGGAGCGGGTCGCGCGCACCTCCGTCATCGTGCAGACCTCGCCGATTGACGCGAGCTCCGCGGTTGACGGTCCGTCGGCGGCCGGGCGCCCCGCCAGCCACGACTTGACCACGCGGTGGACCAGCAGGTCCGGGTAGCGCCGGATCGGCGACGTGAAGTGGGTGTAGTCCGAGTACGCCAGGCCGAAGTGCCCGGACGGCCGCGGCGTGTACACCGCCTTCGACAGCGAGCGCAGCACCGCCATCTTGATGGCGCGTCCCTCCATCGGGCCGCGCCGCTCCGCGCGCTCCATCACCCGCAGCAGGTCCGGCGCGGCCGGCCGCTCCGCGAGGCGGATCCCCAGGCTGTCGAGCGTCGCGCGCAGCTGCGCGACCTTGTGCGACTCCGGGTCCGGGTGCACCCGGTGCAACGCGCGCAGCGAGTTGCGCCGGATCAGCGACGCCGCGCACGTGTTCGCGACCAGCATGCACTCCTCGACCACGCTGTGCGCCTTCAGGCGGGGCGACGCCTCGAACCCGACCGGGCTCCCGTCCCGCAGCACCGGGACCGTCTCGGTCAGGTCGATGTCGAGCCCTCCCCGCCGAAGCCGGTAGCCCCGCAGGGTGTCGCACAGCTCGCCCAGGAGCAGCAGCATGGGCGCGAGCGGGTGCGGCTCCCGCCCGTCGAGCGTCCGCTCGACCGCGTCGTAGGTCAGGCGCGCCGCCGAGCGCATCACCCCCTCGAAGAACTCGTGGCGCACCACCCGGCCGTCGCGGCCGACCCGCGCCTCGCAGCACACGCACAGCCGGTCCTCCCCGGGGACCAGCGAGCAGATCCCGTTCGACAGCCGACGCGGCAGCATCGGGTACACACGCTCCGGGAAGTACACCGAGTTGCCGCGCGCCGCGGCCTCGCGGTCCAGCGCGGACCCGGCCGGGACGTAGTGGCTCGCGTCCGCGATCGCGACCGTGAGCACGAACTCCGCGCCGTCCCGCCGGCAGTGCACCGCGTCGTCGAAGTCGCGCGCGTCCGCGCCGTCGATGGTGACCAGGCCGAGCGTCCTCAGGTCGCGGCGCCCGCGGCGCTCGCGCGCGCCGACCTTCCTCGGCACGCGCAGGGCCTCGTCCGCCACCTCGCGCGGGAACTCGGTCGGCACCCCGTGGCTCGCGACCACCCGCGCAATGCAATGGTCCAGGACGCTGGCCTTCCGCCCGTCCACCGCTAGGCCTCCCCCGGCCGCGCGGGACGGGGCGGACCGCCCGGCGCCGCGCCGTCCCCGTCGCGCAGCAGCCCGCCCAGCGCCCGGAACGGGATCAGCACGCACTCGTGCCGGCTGCGGTGCGCGCGCGCCGGGCCAAACATCTCCATCTCCGCCGGGATGCCGTCCTCGAACATCGCCTCGATGCGCCCGACCGCCTCGGCAAGCCGTGCGCGACCCGGTTCGGCGGCCGCGATCTCCGCCATCCGCGCGCACCGCAGCCGGCACGAGTGCGTGC
>CAZZIL010000453.1:0-4084 GCA_964654265.1 uncultured Gammaproteobacteria bacterium
CGGCCGCACCTTCTTCGGCGGGTTCTCCGCCGGGGGCGACCTTGGCGGGGGGTGGCGGGCCCGCCTCTCCGCGCACGCCGGGCACACCGACCCGGACATCCGCGTCCGCGGCGTGGTGCGCGACGTCAGCCCGGTTTTCACGTCGTTGTTCGGCATGGCGATCGAGGGCCGCGGGATCGGCGCCGCGAGGGACTCCCTCGGGCTTTCGCTTGGCCAGCCGTTGCGCATCGAGGGCGGGTCCGTGCGCATGCGACTCCCGGTCGGGCGCACCCCCGACCGGAAGGTCGTTCATGAATCGTTCGAGATCGGGCTTGAGCCGAGCGCGCGCACCCTCGACCTTCGGCTGCGCTACGCGCGCCCGCTCGGACCCGCCAGCGTCGACATGGCGCTGGGCGTCGAGCGCCACGCCGGGCACAGCCGGGACAACGGCGACGACCTGTACGGGCACTTCTCCGTCGAGCTCCCCTTCTGATTCGCCGGGCCGCCCGCGTGACCGGGCGGTCCCGTGATCCGGCCGCAGGCTGGTAGAAAGGGACCCGTATGGGACGCGCACGCGCGACACTCGCGATCATCGCCACACTCGCGACCGTCGGCCTCCCCGCCTGCGGCGGCGGTGGCGGCGGCGGTGCGATGTCCGCATCGGATCCCTCCATGCCGGCTCCCGCACCGGCTCCCCCGCCAGTGATCCCCTACACCCCGAGCGCCGAGGAACTGGAGCGAAGGGCCGCGTTCGAGACCGACGAGTACAACACCGGCCTCACGGTGCGGCTGTTCTTCGGGACCGTCGAGGAGAGGATCCCGGACAACCGCCTGGACCGCATCCGGGCATCCTCCGCATACGCCCGGGGGGCGACCGGTGCCGGCGAGACCGTGCTCGTCGTCGACACCGGCATCCGCGAGACCCACAGGGAGTTCGACGGGACCGGCCGGGTCACCGTCGGCGAGACCGTCCGGACGGGCGACACCCCCTACGTCCCGACCGATGCGCAGAAGAGGCACGGCACCGCCGTCGCCGGGATCATCGCCGCGCGCCGCGGGCCCGTCGACGACGGCGACAACATGCACGGCGTGGCGTTCGACGCCGCGGTCTACTTCTCCGAGATCGAGCTCGGGACCGGCACCGGGGTCTACATGCCGTACGACCTGGACGCGCACACCGAGGGGGACGACCTCGCCTTTGCCGCCGACCAGCGGCGCTACCTGGAGCTCGCCGCGATCGGCGGCGCCTCGATCATCAACCAGAGCTTCGGACTCCCGGGCGTGATCTCGCAGTACGACGCCGACCAGATCAGGCGGAGACTCCGCCACACCGCCGCGGCGATCGCCCAGGCGGGCGTCCCGGCCGCGGAGAGGAGGATATTCGTCCGGTCGGCCGGGAACGAGGCGGGGCGGGTGCTGGAGGGCACCTCGGAGCAGGCCCCGCACGACTCCCCGAACATCTTCCCGGGGCTGGGCGCGCACTTCCCCGAGTTGCGCGGCCACATGGTCGCCGTGATCGCGCTGGACCAGGACGGGACCGTCGCCGGCTACTCCAACCATTGCGGCATCGCCCGCGCCAACTGCCTGGCCGCGCCGGGCTCCGGGATCGTCTTCCCCGACGCCGCCGCGGACGACCGCTACCGTCGCGGCAACGGGACCTCGTACGCGGCCCCGATCGTCAGCGGCGCGCTCGCGGTGATGCGCCAGCATTTTCGCGGCCAGCTCGGGAACACCGAGCTGGTGTCGCGCCTGTTCGCCACCGCCAACTCGTCCGGGATCTACGCGGACGCCGCCGTCTACGGCCATGGGCTGCTGGACCTCGACCAGGCGACCCGTCCCCTGGGGCGCGCGCGCATCGCCGTGGGGACCGACGTCGACGGGCCGTCGCGGCCGCTGGGGAAATCCTGGCTCGGCACGCTGGGCGGCGCGGCCGGCGACGCGCTGCGGCGGGGGCTTGCCGGCCGCGAGCTTGCCGTGTTCGACGACCTCGGGTCGCCCTTCTTCATCGACGCGGCCTCCCGGGTCGCCGACGTCGGCCCGGGCACGGACGCGCCCCCGGCAGGCCTGTCGCCCGTCCCCGGGGAGACGGGGCGCGCCCGGTTCCCGGTCGCGGATGGAGAGCTCCTGGTCGGGCGCGGCCGCGACGGTGCCGGGTCGGTCGGGCATGCGCTCTACCAACGCACGACCGGGGACGGCCACGGGCTTTTCCTGCTGTTGCGCGGGCAGCCCGCCCGGCTGTTCGGGCCTTGGCGTGACGATGACGGACCGGCTCCCCGGCTCGGCCGCCACCTCCCCCTTTCCGCGCCGCACCTTCGGTTTGTGGGGGACGGCGCGGGGGTGGGCGGATCCCTTCCGCTCCCGCGCGGGTCCCGGCTGGCGTACGGGATCTTCCGGGGACCGGCGCGCCTCGACGGGTGGGACCGGTCCGCTGGCGACGACAACCTCGGCCTTCTTCTCGAGCTGGGCGCGTCCGGCGAGTCCTGGTCCATCCAGGCCGGGATGCTTGACGAGGCCGCCGGGTTCGCCGGCATCTCTCCCCGTGGCGCGTTCGGCAAGGCCTCCGGCCGCACCCTCTTCGGCGGGCTCGCCGCCGGCGCGGACCTGCCCGGCAACTGGCGGGCGTGGGCGTCCGCCCATGCCGGGCACACCCGCCCGCGCCTTCGCGCCCGGGGAAGCGTGCGCGACGCCAGTCCGGTCGTCACGTCGTCCTTCGCCGTCGCGATCGAGGGGCGGGGGATTGCCGCCGCCGGGGACACGCTGGGGATCTCGCTCTTCCAGCCGTTGCGGATCGAGCGGGGGTCCGCCCGCGTCCGGCTGCCCGTCGGGCGCGACACCGACCGCAGGGTGCTCCACGAGACGATCGGGATCGGGCTGGAGCCGAGCGCGCGCACGCTCGACCTCCGCCTCATGTACGCCCGGTCGATCGGCCCGGCCCGTGTCGGCGTGGCGCTCGGCGCCGAGCGCCACGCCGGGCACAGCCGGGCGAACGGGACCGACCTCCACGGGAGCGTCTCGCTCGGCATCGACATCTGACGGCGGGTCCGCCTCCCGCGGCGCGCTCCCAAAAGCGGCATATAATCGGTGCAGGCACGCACGGATTGCGCACAACCCGTCCAGCCCCAGGTCGTGAGGCCCGCATGATTCCCCCGGTTTTCCGCCGCCCGGCGTTGCGCGCCCGGGGCGCCGCGAGTCGCGCGGCGCCGGGTTGCGTCCCCGGCCTTGTGCTTGCGGCGGCGATCGCCACGCTCACCGCCTGCGGCGGGGGTGGGGGAGCCTCCGCGATCCCGGGCGGGAGTTCCGGCGGCCTGCCTGAAAACTCGCCGCCCGCCCAATCCGGATCCGTCCCTGTCCCGGGTTCCGCGACGACGCCGACAGCTTCCGGGGGGTCGGGCGCCGGGGGAGCGCGCGCCGCGGGAGAGGATCCCGCCTCGACGGCGCCGCAAGGTGACCCGGGGACCCAGGTGCCAAGCCAAGGCTCCCAACAGCAGCAACCCGGGCCGCCGCAGGGCAGCGCGTCCTCCAATCCCGGCGCGCAAGCCGGCGGCGGGACCTCGCAATCGGGTGGCGCGCAGCCGTCACAGCCCGCGCCACCGGAAGACACACAGGCGGGCGCCCCGACAGGTCCCCAACAGCAGCAACCCGAGCCGCCACAGGACAGCGCGTCCGCCGACCCTGGCGCGCAAGCCGGCGGCGGGACCGCGCAATCGGGCGGCGCACAGCCGTCACAGCCCGCGCCGCCACAGGACTCCCAAGCGGGCGCCCCGACCGGTCCCCAACAGCAGCAACCCGAGCCGCCGCAGGACAGCGCGGCAGCCGACCCCGGCGCGCAAGCCGACGGCGGGACCGCGCAATCGGGTGGCGCACAGCCGCAACCGCCCGGGCCACCGGAAGACACACAGGCGGGCGCCCCGACCGGTCCCCAACAGCAGCAACCCGAGCCGCCGCAGGACAGCGCGGCAGCCGACCCCGGCGCGCAAGCCGGCGGCGGGACCTCGCAATCGGGCGGCGCACAGCCGTCACAGCCCGCGCCGCCACAGGACTCCCAAGCGGGCGCCCCGACCGGTCCCCAACAGCAGCAACCCGAGCCGCCGCAGGACAGCGCGGC
>CAZZIL010000454.1:0-4105 GCA_964654265.1 uncultured Gammaproteobacteria bacterium
CCCCCCCCCCCCCCCCCTCCAGTTCGAACCGTCTCCCTGAGGAGCAGCGCCTTCTCGCCCAGCTCCCGGGTCGTCAGCGCGACCGGGGAAAGTCTCGCCCTCCAGCCCTCAAGCGCATCGTGGAACTGGCGGATCAGGTCCCCGGACCGGGCAACGCCGCCGAACAGGCCGACCAAGCCGGAAAGGTAACCCCTGAGGCCGGGCCCCATCCGGTGGACGTCCACCGTGCACGATTCGGGACGCTCGCACAGGTCGTCGACCGTGCTCGGCAGGATGTCCGCCAAGTAGGTCCCGTCCCGGCGGATCGCCACCGACCGCGCGAACGCGCCCAGCCCGGCGGCAAGCAGCACCGGCAGGATGCCGGCGCGCACCCCGAACGGCGGCGAGCGCATCCCGTCAAGCAGCTCCTTCAGGTCCTTGCCCTCGCCGGGCTCCGTGAAGAACGCGCGCAACCGCCCCCACAGCTCCCGCAGGCCCGCGTCCTTGCCAAGGCGCGCATCGCCCGGGGAGGACCAGCGCGCGCCGTCGTGGAGGCCGGTGTTCAGCAGGAGCGTGCGATAGAGCGATCCGAGCGGGGAGGTGCTCCCCGGGTCGATTCCGAGGTGGGGTTGGTCCGCGTGCTCCAGTATGCCCATCACAAGTGCCCTTCGCACGTTCGCCGCCGTCCGCGTAACCTTGCGGCGACAGACCATCTCGTTGCCAAGGAGGGGAGTATACCCGAACCGCCGGTCCGCCAGCGCCGACAGCTCCGCGCGCAGGTCCGCCTCGTCCGACACCGGCAGCCGACGCCCGGCGGCGAACCAGTCGGCGCCGCCGGCTCCGGGGTCGACCAAACGCCGCAACCCCTTCGCCAGCGCCTCCTGCGCCGCCGACAGCATCTCGCGCGCCTCCGGTCCCGCGAACGGGTCCGACTCCGACAGCCCCGGGTCGTCGAGCATCGCACGCAACGCGAGCGTCTCCCGCGCCGCGTCGCGCACGTCCAGCGGCGACCGAGGAACCGCCAGCACAATCCCCGGCTCCGCGCGCAACGCGGCGCAACGCGCGAGCCGCGCCAGCGCCTCCGGCTCGCCGGCAGACTCCGCCAGGCAGTGTACCACCCGGCCGTCGTCGCCGGTGCCCAGCCGCAGCGCCGGGTGTCCCTCCCCCAGCCGCAACAGCTCCGGCGCCGGCACGTAACATCCCCCGAAGTGCCGGCGGATCCGGTGCTCCACGTTGTGGACCACCGGGCGCCAGCCCGGCGCCGGGCGCTCGCGCGCGAGCGTCCCCGCCAGGTCGAACCGGTCCCCGATGCGCAACTTCTCGCCCTCCATGCGGGCGTGCACGTCGAGACCGGGGCCGTGCCACACCGAGACGTCGTCGGTGCGCTCGCGCCGCAGCAACGCGCCGCGCCCCTGGAGGGCTTCGACCGTCCGGGCCGCCTCGGCCTTGGAGACACGCCCCGGGACGCGCAGCGCGAACTCCAGCAATTTCCGCGGCACGCGCACCCGCTCGCCCGAGACGCCCAGGCCGAGCGCCGCGGCCGCGCACACCGCGTCGCGCTCGGCGTCCGTCGACGCCTTCGAAAGCGCGCCCCGCGCCTCCAGCCAGCGCCGGCGGGCGCCGCCGATCCCGACGTCCGACTCCATCGCGCCCGAGAAGTGGCGGAAGAGGTCCGCCGCCGTCTGCGGCCGCGCGCGGTCCATCCCCTGGACAAACGAAACCAGCGTGCGCTCGTTCTGCGCCAGGCGCGACGCCAGCCGCGGGAGCAGGTGCAGCGCCACCGGGTGCAGCGGGTGCGAACGCGCCAGGATATCCGCCAACTCGCCGTCGTCGCGGAACTCCGGGAACAGCCCGAGGCGCCGGGCCTCGCCCGCCATCCGCGAGAGATCGGGGACTGCCCGGCCGCGCGGCGCGCCCCGTCCCGCCGCGATGAGCTCGGCGACCAGCCCGGTCGCCTCGCGGCCGTCCTCGACGTGGCTGACTGTCCGGAAGCGCCCCTCGATCCGGCGCCAGTTCGCCTGCGCCGCCTGGCCCAGGCGCCCGGCGTGCCGAAGGAAGTCCTGGTGCAGCAGCAGGCCCAGCGTCGCGCCCGGCCCCGACTGGCGCGACACCCACTCCGCCATCCGCTGCACCTCGGCCAGGTCCCCGGGCCGCCCGTCCGCCGCCAGTGACTCGAGGTGCCCGCCGAACTCGTCCCACACGATCGCGACGCGGTCCCGCCCGGCGCGTCGAGCGCGCTCCCGGATCGCGTCGAGCGTGCCGACGACGTCCGACCCGCCGGGCGCGCGACCCCCGAGGCGCGCGCGCGCCTGCGCGCCCAGCGCCGCCGGGAGGTCCCGCTGGCGCCCCTCCAGCGCCAGCGCCACCCCGCGCGCGGAATCCGACAGCCGGGCGCGCAACAACCGGGCCGCGGCCGCGTCGACCCCCGACATCCTGCGCGCCACCGGCCCCAAGACGCCACGCGCCCCCGCACCGTTGTCGACCGCGAGCAGCGCCGCCCCGGCCGACAGCGACTTCCCGGAGCCGTACGGCGCGATGAAGATGGTCGGGCGCGTGCGCGCCGGTCCGCCGAGCACGGCGCGCAACACGTCGCACCCGCGCCGCGTCGGGCGGAAGTGCGCGAAGCGCTCCGGGTGGGGCAGGTCCAGCGCCAGGCTCACCGACGCCAGGAACAAGTCAGGCGCGCCCATGCCCCTCCTTCCGGTCGTAGTGAAGCCGAAGCCACCCCTCCGGCCCGAGGTTGCGCGCGCGCACGATCCGTTCGCCGCCCTCGATCGTCGTGCCCACCAGCCCGGCGCCGAGCTCGCGCTCCGCCTGGCCGAGCAACCCCGCCAGGCTCTCGGCATCGAGCGCGAGCACGCGGCCGACCCCGCCCGGCGACGAGAGCGCCTCCGCCAGGTCCGTCCGGCAGTGCCCCGGGCCCGGGATCCCCGCCGCCAGCGACAGCACGTACCCCACCATCTCCGGCGGGATCCCCTTGCCGGTGCGGTCCACCCGGCAGCTGTCCGTCCCGGCGTAGTGGCGCATCAGCCCCAGCGCCCGGAACGGGCACTCGCGACCGTCCTCCGCGTCGCCGTCCTCCGCCGGGACCGGGACCGCGCAGCTCGCGACCAGGCAGGCGACGTCCCGCTCCAGCGTGCGCGCCGCCGGCGGGCGTGCCACGGGCCCGAGCAGGCGCGCCATCTCCGCCGCGCACCCCCGCCGGTCGAACCGGTCCCAGGGAAAGCGCCCGAAAAACAAATGCCACACCCCCGCGCCCGACGGCGACGCCGCCAGGTTGGCGTGCAGCGCCCACCAGGTGCCGGGCCGGAGCATGTACGGGTCCCGCTCCAGGACCAGGCGGCCGACCCCGGTCGGCTCCAAGGCACCGCGCGCCGCGCCCGCCGCGGCGAGCCCGGTCGCGAGCAGCCAGTGCCGGATCGACTTCGCCATGTTGCGCCCGACACCGAGCCGGTCGCACACCAGCCGGTCGGCGAACGCCGCCGGGTCGTCGGCCACCAGCGCCAGTCCCCGCGGCAGCCAGTCCTCGCGCACCGCGAACGTCTCGTGTCCCCCGAAGCGCATGCGCGCTACGCGCTCCCGGCAAGGCTGCGCGCCATCGCCGCCACGAGCCCGGCGGCACGCGGCGCGTCGCCCGGCGCGTTCAGCGCCGAGAACGAGAAGCGCACGCTCGAGTGCGCCTCGTCCTCGGTGAGGCCCATCGCCCGCAGCACGTGCGACGGCTCCGGGCGCATGCTGGCGCACGCCGACCCTTGCGAGCAGGAGACCCCCTCGCGGTCCAGGCGCGCCATCAGCGCCGCGCCGTCGACGCCCGCGAAGCGGATGTTCGACGTGTTGCACACCCGCCGGCCCTGGTCGCCGTTCACCGACGCGCCGGGCACGGACGCGAGAACCTCGCGCTCGAACGCGTCCCGCATCCCGCGCAGGTGGGCGACCGTCCGGTCAAGGGAACCCAGCCGGACCTCCGCCGCCTTGCCAAAGCCGGCGATCCCCGGAAGGTTCTGCGTCCCCGGCCGCCACCCGCGCTCCTGGTCGCCACCGTGCATCAGCGGCGCCGGGGGCCCGACCCCGCGGCGCACGCACAGCGCGCCCACCCCCTGCGGCCCGTGGAGCTTGTGCGCCGACA
>CAZZIL010000455.1:0-4110 GCA_964654265.1 uncultured Gammaproteobacteria bacterium
GCCCTCGTCCAGGGACTCAACGAGAAGTCGATCGAGTTTCTCGCCTCGGGGGCGGAGATCTACCGCAAGGCCTAGGCCGGCCGCCGCCCGGGATGCCGCGCGCACGACCACTGCCGGCGCTTGCGGCGGCCGCGGCGCTGGTCGCGGCGCTGGCGCCGCCGACCCTTGCGTCGCCCGCCCAACTGTTGGGGGACGGGTCGCTTGACGGCTGGGAAGAGGTCGTGTTCGACAACGTCCCGCCGACCGGGTTCGAGCGCCGGCGCGACGACGGGCTCGGCCGGCACGTCCTCCACATCCGCTCCGAGGGCTCGTCGTCGGGCTGGAACCTCGAGCGGAAGATCACGCTCGCCGAGACCCCCTACCTGAAGATCCGCTGGCGCATCGACCGGGTCGGGAAGCGCACCGGCGACCCGTCGACCAAGCAGGGGGACGACTACCCCCTCCGCATCTACCTGCACAAGACCGGGTTCATGCGCCTGTCGCTGCGCTCGCTCCAGCTGGTGGTGTCCCCGGTCCACGGGCGGGGCGAGCACTGGACCAGCCCGTACAGCAGCGGCCGCTGGGGAATCATGGCGTACGCGTTCGCCGGCGCCGACGACATCCGCGTCGGCGAGTGGCAGGAGAGCGTCCTCGACATCCCCCGGCTGTGGAACATCGCCTGGGGCGAGGAGGCGCCGCCGGTCCTCGACGGCCTCGGGATCCTCAGCGACTCGGACGGCGGCGAGTCCGTCTCGGAGCTCTACCTCGACGGGATGTGGCTGCTGTCCGAGCCGGAGTGACCCGGCCCGCGGCAAGGCGAATTCCGTGACGATCCGGGGAGTCTTGCGGTAGGATTGGCGGTTCCGCCCGGTCGCCGCGGCGCGGCCCGCCGGCGGACGATTGTCGGGGTATAGCGCAGCCTGGTAGCGCGCCTGCTTCGGGAGCAGGAGGTCGTGAGTTCAAATCTCGCTACCCCGACCACGGGAACGCCGTTGCGAAACAGCGGGTTGCGCCGACAAGGCGGCGGGGGAAGGCGCCGTCCCGCCAACAGGGGTGACCAAAGGGTGACCAAGATGATTCGGCGGGCCACCTGACCCTCCTCGGGCTGGCCGACCTCCCGGCCGACCAGCGCGCCCTCCCCTGCCATCGAAAGAGGTGCCGGTCACTTCTTCCGGGACCGCCCCGCCTTCTTCGGCGGCTCATCAACGAAGGAAAGCAGCTCGCCTACTCCCACCCCGAAGTAGCGGCACAGCTTCTCAAGCGCATCCATCGATGCGTGGTACCCGTGCCGGTTGAGGATCTTCGACAGGGTTGCCCGGTGAACGCCGCTCCCAAGGGCGACCTCCTCCAGCTTGACCCGCCGCTGCTCTTGGAACTGCTTGTCAGCGATCAACTCCCTGAGCCTGTACCTGACCATCCGTCTCTCCTGTCTTGGTGTGTCCCGCGCCTCCCTGCCTCGTTCGGCGGCGGGCGGGCGGTTCCTTGTTGTGGTAATTATACAACAGACGCGAACAATGTCGCGCTATTACGACTGTTGTGGCACTTTCAGTCGCGATATCGACTACAATGTCTAGTGTTCGCGACTATGAAGCACACAACGCAACGAGACGACAATGACCTACCTCACGACAGCCGAGCTCGCCGAGCGCATCAAGTACGACGCGCGCACGGTGCGGGAACGCCTGAAGGACTCGGTCCTTCTTGAGGGGGTTCACTACATCCGCCCGTTCGGCGGCCGGAAGATCCTCTACATCTGGGAGACCATCGAGAAGGACATGGCGAAGGCCTCGTCCGTCTCCCCTCTTCCCTTCCCTGCCACGAGAGGTGCCTGACGATGGGCTCAGTCACCGCACCAAAGGGAAGGCTTCGCCTGGACTTCTACTACCGCGGCCGCCGGTGCCGCGAGTCCACCGGGCTACCGGACACCCCACGGAACAGAAGCCGGGCCGCCAGGCTTCTGAGGCAGATCGAGGCCGAGATTGCCCTCCATCTGTTCGACTACGGCAAGTACTTCCCCAACAGCCCCCGGCTCACCGAGTTCCGGCAACACGCCGCGCGACTGGCCGAGGCGCAAAGCGCCGTCCCTCGCTTTGCCGACTTCGCGGCGCAATGGTACGCGGAGAAGAAGGTCGAGTGGCGGGAAACGAACCGGGAGTACCACCGCGCCATCATCGACTCGCACCTCAACCCCGCCTTCGGCACAAAGCCCGTCGACGCGATCACCAAGTCGGAAGTGCTCCTGTTCCGCAGCCGGCTGGCTGATCGGCCGGGGAAGAGGGGCAGGACGCTTGGGGCAAGCCGCATCAACAAGGTCATGGGCACCCTGAAGATGATCCTCGACGAGGCGGCCGAGCGCTTCGACTTCCGGTCCCCCCACCGGAACATCAAGCCCCTCAAGGACAAGCGCCACGAGGTCCTCCCCTTCTCGCTGGAGGAGGTGCAACGGCTCCTCGACACGGTCCAGCCGGGTTACCGGAACTACCTTGCGGTGCGGTTCTTCACTGGCCTGCGTACCGGGGAGGTCAACGGCCTCCAATGGCAGGACATCGATCTCGCGAGGGGCGTGCTCCACATCTCCCGCTCGCTCTCCAAGGGCCGGGTCTCGCTACCGAAGAACGAAGGCTCGCGACGCACCGTGCAACTGCCCCGGCTCGCAAGGCAGGCGCTGGAGGAGCAGTCCGCGCTGACCGCCGGGCAACCCGCAGGCTTCGTCTTCAGGTCCCCGGACGGATTGCCGGTCGATGACGGCAACTTCCGCAAGCGGGTCTGGATCCCCCTGCTCAAGCACCTGGGACTCGAGGTCCGCTCCCCCTACCAGACTCGCCACACCGCGGCCAGCCTCTGGCTCGCGTCCGGCGAGAGTCCCGAGTGGATCGCCCGGCAAATGGGGCACACCACGACCGAGATGCTGTTCCGCGTCTACTCGCGGTACATCCCCAACCTGACCCGGCAAGACGGCACCGCCTTCGATGCCCTGCTCGACCGGCACGTCGGCCGACCGACCCAAGCGTCGACCGCAAGGTGATGACACCAACGAGACGGGGGCAACCTCCCCTCGTGCGCGAAGCGTCATCCCCCATCCGTCCCGACTCGCCTGACACCCATCGCTTCCGCGCGCTGTGCAACCACGCGACAAGACAGAAGGGACTCGGGCGGCGCGACAAGACGTGCTTTCAATCCGACCGGCAGTCTACCGACGGGAGTCTTGATCAACCTGCTTGGCTGTCGACGGCTGTCGGCCGCATCGTTGACATCGTGCCCGCACTTGCCGACGCGTTCAGGTGGCACGCCCGGTCCGCGAAGAGACGTGCCAAGGTGATCGTGTCGGTGGAGGCAGAGACACCGCGCTAGAGAAGGAGCAAACACGTCTCGCCCAGGAGACCCGCCGGACGAGGAAGGAGCCTGGCGAGGCGCAACAACGGCAGGTCTCCGCGGCACAGCCAGAGCCCCAAAATAGCAAAGGCCGCACAAGGCGGCCTTTGAGGCGGCAGCACGCTGCGCGCCAGTAGTGAGGGAAGTATAGTCGATGTCCCTTGGGGAGTCAACCCCTGCGAGTGAAATTTTTTTGGCCGCCGAGTTGAACGGCTTCCGCCCTTCCCCGTACTCCCGACTGGCTTGTGTGTGCACGTGCCGACGACCTTGCGGTTGTGGCGCAATCGGCATCTAGGCGGAACGCCGGGAGGATCGCTCAGACGCGCATCAGGCGGTCGGACGCGGTCGTTCTGGGAGGGAGTGGCCAAGGGGTGGGAGAGTCTGGAGGGCCGGGCCCTGCGGACTACTGCCGGGGGAAGGGAGTGTACCTGGAGGAGGTCGAGTCTTGGCGCGCGGAGTTGTCGGGCGCGGCGTTGCCGGCCTCCTCGCCGTCTCCGGCCGACGACTGCTGGTGCCGTCACGTGCACGAGTTGGAGCGTGAGAACCGGGCGTTGCGTGACGAGCTGTCGCGGGCAACCCGTGCGCTGGTGGAGTCGGCGATGCGCGCGTTGTTGGAGAACGCCGACGGTGCCCGATAGGTGGGGCCGGAAGATCTCGCCAGCGGACCGTCCGCGGCTCCTTGCGCGAGATCGCCAGGGCGCTATCATCCGGGACATGACTGGCGGTCGCGTGCGCGGCCGAGGGGGTCAGCGTGCGCAC
>CAZZIL010000456.1:0-2822 GCA_964654265.1 uncultured Gammaproteobacteria bacterium
ACGTGGCTGTGGGACGCGACCACCCGGGACGACGAGCGGATCATCCGGCACAACCAGGAGGGCGTCAACTCGCGGCGGTTCCTGCCGGGTCCCCTGTCCGCCGAGATGGAGTGGGGGATTGTCGACTTCCACGACCACTACTTGGCGCTGTTCCGCTGAGGCGGGCGCGCCCGGCGCGCGCGCGGGTCAGGCGCCGTTCCCGAGCCGCTCCCTCATGCGGCGCACGTACCAGTCGGCGAAGTGCTCGACCATCGTCTCGGTGACCGGGGAGTACGGCCCCGGCACGTAGGCGTCGGAGTTGACCCCGGCCTGGTTGTTGGCGACCAGGTCGCCGTCCTGCAACGTCGTGCGGTCCCACACCTCGGTCAGGGCCGGGAAGTCGATCTGAGCGTCCTCGGCGTCCTCGTGCACCATCCAGTAGACATCGACGCGCGTGCTCCTCGGCCCCAGGGGCAGCACCCGTGTGGCCGCGTAGTAGTCCGGGAGGTAGTGCCCCCAGGCGTTCGGAAGGTAGATGGTGCGCAGCTGCCCGGTCAGCGGGGTCGCCTCCCCGAGCGGGACGGGCGACGCGGGCACCCCCGGCCGGACCGCCTCCGACAGGTAACCCTTGCGAAACGGCAGGCGCGCCAGCCGGTGGAACGAATCCCCCGGGAAGCTCACCGTCCGGTGGGGGATCCCTAGGCGCTCGCATTCCGCCACCATCGCCTCGGTCTGCGCGACGTAGTCGCTGTCGTCGCCCCCGCGGGTGTCGTCGCCGACGCCGTAGTCGTAGACGCACGCCATCAGCTCGGGGTGCGCGCCGCGGCAGTGCCCGCACTCGCGGTTGTTCTCCAGCATCAGCTTCCAGTTGGCATCGACCCGGTAGGCCTTGGCCGTCGCGATCCTCATCCTCCCCGGCGCGTAGGCCCGGGTGTGGCGGTCGATCTGCGCCTTGGCCTCCGCGATCGGCGGAGGCTCGTCCGCCAGGCAGAAATGCACGCCGGCGCCCAGCACCTCGGTGCGCACGGGCGCCAGCCCGAACCGCCCCGCGGGCGGCTGCTCCGGCATGTGGGACGCGTGGGCGAACGTGCCGTCGAACTCGTACATCCACTGGTGGTAGGGGCAGACCAGCTTGCCGCGCGCGCGGCCGCTCTCGTTGCCGACCACCCGGGACCCGCGGTGGCGGCACGCGTTGTGAAACCCGCGCACCTGCCCGTCCCTGCCGCGGATGAACAGCAACTGGTTGCCGTCGAGGTCGAGGGTGACGTAGTCGCCCGCCCTCCTGAAGGCGGCCAAGGGGGCCGCGAACAGCCACTCCCGCTTGAAGATGAGCTCGATGTCGCGCGCGTAGGTCTCCTCGCCCACGTACAGCGGCCGGAGGAGCGACAGCCCGGCGACCCGCCGGGCGAACACGTCGCGCAGGCTTGGCAAGTCCGCCCCGGTCTCTCCCGTCCCGGTCCCCATGGGGACGAATGCTACCAGACGCCCGCGCGGCTCGGCATTCGCGTCACCCACTGTCGCCCCCGCCGTGCCAGCGGTCGTGACGGCAGGGCGGACGGCACCGGCGGTGTCAGTGCGGCGCGCGAGGTGTCGCGCATCAAGCCTCCCTCATGGGTACACGCCGTTGAGAAAGACCTCCGCCGGTAACAACCCGGTCCGGGCCGCCTGTCTCGCGCTTACGAGGGATCCTTTTCCTTCCCCAGTGCCTGCCGTATCAGGCCTAGGAGATGGCCCTGCGACGCGTCCGAGGGGGAGACCCTGTACAGGCCAATCAAAATGACGCTGTAGATCACGATGAAGAGCGAGAATGTCCCGATCGTGAAGGCGAGTAGCACCGAGGGATCGGTGCATTCGTCCCGATGCAGAAGGTATGTGAGATACCCCAGAAAGATAAAAGGCACAAGACCGGCGAATGCTGTCCACCAAGGACGGCACTTCCTGTTTTGCTCCATGCTGGCCCGGCGCTCGACGATTTCACCGGTCAGCGCTTCATCTACGGTAGTCGTTGCCAGTTCTTCCGGGTCAACATCGCGTGATGGTCCGCCAGTGCCGGTTGCGCCTTTCGTGTCTTGGTCGATGCTGCCGGCCAGGGTGTCATCGCTGTTCCCCATGTTCCCTCCTCGCTGTCTTTTCACGTTCGATGTTTGCCCTTGTCTCCCGAATCCGGTCGCCGAAGTACTTCTCCATCACCTCGTTCGGGATCGTTGCGTAGTACCCATACTGACGCACCTGGTCCCACGGTGAACCCGGCCTGTGCGTCAGGTGGGTCAAGGTGTCGAAGGGCATTGCGGAGTACTTCTCGAGCACCCGGCGGAGGACCATCGTCTCGTCTTCGGTGAATTCCTCTTTGTAGCCCCTCTGTTTTTTCACGGGTGCCCGGGCGGGCTCAGGCGGCTTGGGGCGGAAGGCGGAGTACACCTCGGGTATCACGGGCCCGTACCTCCAGGCTTGCACGGTGTGACGGATCAGCGGCTTGTGGAAGAGCCCCAGATGCCAGCCGTGCGCGAAGTACACCAGCTTGACCAAGTGCAGGATGGTAAGAGAGATCCCCCTCTCATCGGCCATCTCGATGAGACGGTTGGCCACTGCCCGCGAGTCGTGACCGTCAGGGTGCGGTTGCTTCCTCCACATCAGGAGGGAGTATAGACGATTTTCCGTTGGCCGGGGAAATCGCGGCAGGACCCGGGCGGCCAGGGTGCGCGCCTGCGCCCACGGTGTCGGGGGCGTTGGCAAGGCCGCAGGGGGTTGCCGCGCGGCCGGGGCGGCGGCCGGCTTTGCGGGGAGGCGGCGTTGTCCGACCCGGCCGGGTGACGCGTCGGTCCGGGGCGTGGCGGCCCCGGACC
>CAZZIL010000457.1:0-2163 GCA_964654265.1 uncultured Gammaproteobacteria bacterium
AGGTGTTCCTGTCCGCGTTTCGCGGCATTCCCCCGGGGCAGTACGAGGCGCCCCGCGCGCTCGGGATGTCCGGCCTCATGTCCCTGCGGCTGGTGGTGCTCCCGCAGCTTTTTCGGCTGGCGCTGCCCGGGCTGTCGAACCTGTGGATGATCCTTCTCAAGGAGACCGCGCTGGTCTCGGTGATCGGCTTGCCGGACATCCTGCGCCAGGCGGGCATCGCGGCGCGCGTGTCGAAGGAGCCGTTCCTGTTCTTCGGGATCGCCTGCCTGCTGTACCTGTTGCTTGCGGTGCTGTCCTCGGTCGGCCTGTCGCGCATTGAGCGCTGGACCAGGCGCGGGGAGGTGGGCGCGCGATGAGCGTCGTGCGCCAGTGGGCCGGCACCCGGGCCTTGGGGTTCCTCCTGATGGGGATCTGGGTCCTGTCCGGCCTGGTGGTCGCCTTCCACTTGGTGACGGACTTCGAGGCGATCCGATCCCACGCGGGCGCGCTGTTGCGGGGGATGGGCGTCACGCTCACGCTTGTCGGGGTGTCGATGGTGCTCGGCTCGGCGCTTTCGGTGCCGGTGGCGTTCGGACGGATGTCCGGCTCGCCGCTCTGGGGTCGGCTGGCCTACGGGTACGTCTACTTCTTCCGGGGGACGCCTCTGATCGCGCAGGCGTTCCTAGTGTACTACGGGTCGGGATCGTTCAAGGACGAGCTCGACGCCGTCGGGCTGTGGTGGGTGTTCCGGGATGCCTTCGCTTGCGCCGTGATCGTCTTCACCCTGAACACCGCCGCCTACCAAGCGGAGATCCTCCGTGGCGCAATCGAGAGCGTGCCGAAGGGCCAGCACGAGGGCTGCCACGCGCTTGGGCTGTCGAAGCGGGCGGCCTTCTGGAAGGTCGTCCTGCCGCAGGCCTTGGTCATTGCGCTTCGCCCGTACGGCAACGAGATCATCCTGCTGCTGAAGGGGTCCGCCATTGCCGCCATCATCACGGTGTTCGATCTGATGGGCGAGACCCGCCGGGCGTTCTCCCGCACCTTCGACTACAACACGTACATCTTGGCCGCGATCCTCTACCTAGTGGCCGTGGAGGCGTTGCGCAGGCTGTGGGACCGCTTCGAGGAGAGGCTCACCCGGCACTTGCGCCCGCGCACCGGCTGAGCGGAACGTCCCCCGCCATCCGCGCCAGCCCGCACTAAAGAACTCATCGCAATAACCTGCCGGACCGGGAGTATACCAAAGGCTCATTTCTAGAAATCTGTGGTCAAGGCGCGTAACCGATTGGGTTCATACGAGAAGTGCTGAAACAATCCGATTACCCGCGCTGGTTGGCCCAATTGGGCGATCCAACGGGGATGCAACGCCGCAATGCTACCGTCCTCGGCACCCCGCCCACAGAACTATAGAAAAGAGCCTAATTCCTTAGCCTGGGGGCAAGTGTCCTAGTCGTTGGGTATTCGTTTCACGACAACGAATAAACGCGATGCTGGCGGAGTTTGCGGCGCGGCCGGAGTGCGACCGGATATGCGTGCTGTCGAAGTTCCCGGATTCGCCGGAGTGGGAGAAGGAGTTTGCTAGGATCAGAAAGGCCCTTGGGGGCAACCGCGTGCGGTTCATCTCCGGAACCGCGGAGAGCCTCTCGCGCTGGGCCTATGATCGCCAGCTGTGCTCGGGGCGTGTCTCCTCGGAGTCGTAGCGAAGGCATGCCCCGGTGTCGGTCGGGACGCATCATCTCATCCGATGTGAGAACCCGACCGTGCCATTGCTCCACCCGGATGCGCGCGAGTCCTGGGCGGCGCGAAAACAACCGCACGCGACTGCCCGCGCGGGGTCTAGGTCGCGAGGCAAGGCCCGGCCCGGTGGGTCTCGCGCGGGGGCTCGGCAAAGGCGGGGGTGCCTTCGCAAACCGTCACCGGCCGGGACGCTGGGTCCCGGCTTGCGGCAGGCGACTGCTGTCTCCACGAACACGGCGGCAGGGGACGGAGCGACATCCCGGTCACTGTGAAGTCCATGCCGTGGCCGTCCTGCCCCGTTGTTTTCTTGACTTCCACGATCTAGAATCGGAAGTGTTTGATTAAATGCGATATCACCTCTCTATAGGCGACTACGTTCCGGGAGAGGGGGAGGGGGCAGGCGATTTCCGGCCCGTCACGGGCGACTACGAGGGACGTTCTGCCGTC
>CAZZIL010000458.1:0-23378 GCA_964654265.1 uncultured Gammaproteobacteria bacterium
CCGAGAAGGGCGGCCGCCACCGTCGAGTCGACCCCGCCCGACATCGCGAGAATCACCCGGTCGGATCCGACCCGGTCGCGCACCCGGTCGACCTCGCGGGCGACAAAGTGCGGCATGTCCCAGTCGGACCCGCACCCGCAGATCTCGTGCACGAAGCTTGAGAGCACCTCCATCCCCTGTGGGGTGTGCCCCACCTCCGGGTGGAACTGCAGCGCGTGGAGGCCCCGGCGCTCGTCCGACATTGCGGCGATCTCGCCATCGCTGGTCGCGACCACGTCGAAGCCGTCGGGCGCCTCGGCGACCGTGTCGCCGTGGCTCATCCAGACCCCGATGTCCTCGGCGCCCGCGGCCTCGAACGCGCGGTCCAGCAGCCGCGACGGGCGCGCGCGGCGGACCTGGGCATAGCCGTACTCCCGGGAGCGCTGGGAGTCCACCCGCCCGCCGTGCGCGCTCGCGAGCATCTGCATCCCGTAGCAGATGCCGAGCGCCGGCACCCCGAGCCGCGCGATGTCGAACGGCAGCCGCGGCGCCCCGTCGGCGCCGGCGGCGCCCGGCCCGCCGGAGAGGATCACCCCGCGGGGGGCGATCCGCTCCAGCTCCTCCAGCGGCAGGTCGTGCGCGCGCAGCTCGCAGTACACACCCAGCTCGCGCACGCGCCGCGCGATCAGCTGGGTGTACTGCGACCCGAAGTCGAGAACGACGATCTTGTCCAAGGGGATCAGTCGACCCGGTAGTTCGGCGCCTCCTTGGTGATCTGCACGTCGTGGACGTGCGACTCGCGCACGCCCGCCTGCGTGATGCGGACGAACCGGCAGTTGCGCCTCATCTCGGCGATGGTGCGGTTCCCGGTGTAACCCATCGACGCGCGCAGCCCGCCGACCAGCTGGTGGATCACCTCGTCGATCGGCCCCTTGTACGGGACGCGCCCCTCGACCCCCTCGGGGACCAGCTTCTCGTCGGGGCTTTCCTCCTGGAAGTAGCGCCCCTTGGAGCCGTGCCCCATCGCGCTGAGGGACCCCATCCCGCGGTAGCTCTTGTAGACGCGGCCCTGGTAGAGCTCGGTCTCCCCGGGCGCCTCCGCCGTGCCGGCGAGCATGCCGCCGAGCATCACGCAGTCGGCCCCGGCGGCGATCGCCTTGGCGACGTCCCCGGAGTATCGCACGCCGCCGTCGGCGATCACCGTCGGGGCGTTCCGTCGGCGGCGCAGTGCGCCCGCGACGGCCATGACCGCGCTCAGCTGCGGGACGCCGATGCCGGCGACCACTCGCGTGGTGCAGATCGACCCGGGACCGACGCCCACCTTGACGGCGTCGGCCTTGGCGTCCGCCATCGCGACGGCGGCCTCGGCGGTGGCGATGTTGCCGCCGACCAGCGTGACGCGCGGGTGGCGCCGCTTGATCGCGCGGACCTCGGCGAGCACCGGGGCGCTGTGCCCGTGGGCCGAGTCGACCACGATCGCGTCGGCTCCGGCGTCGACCAGCCGATCGACCCGGTCGGCGTCGCCGACGCCGACCGCGGCGGCGACCCGGAGGCTGCCGCTCGGGTCCTTGCAGGCGGCCGGGTGCTCCTCGGAGCGCAGGATGTCCTTCATCGTCACCAAGCCGCGCAACCGGCCGCGGGCATCCTCGACGATCACCCGCTCGATCCGGTTCTCGTGCATCAGCTTGAGCGCGGTCTTCAGGCTGACGTTCGGCCGCACCGTCACCAGGCGCTCGCGCGGCGTCATGATCCTGCTGATCGGCTGGTCCAGCCGCGCCTCGAAGCGCAGGTCCCGGTTGGTGACGATGCCGACGACCTGGTCGCCCTCGACCACCGGCAGCCCCGAGAACCCGCACGCGCGCTTGACCTCGGCGACCTCCCCGACGGTCATGCCCGGCGACACGCACACCGGGGCGGCGACGACCCCGCTCTCGTAGCGCTTGACCTTGCCGACCTCCTGCGCCTGCCCGTCGGCCGGCAGGTTGCGGTGGATCACGCCGATCCCGCCGAGCTGGGCCATCGCGATCGCCATGCGCGAGTCGGTCACGGTGTCCATCGCCGCCGACACCACCGGGATGTTCAGGTCGATCCCCTCCGCCAGCCGGGTGCGGACGTCCACGCCCGACAGCACGCCGTCCGAGGCGGACGGCACCAGCAGGACATCGTCGAAGGTGAGCGCGGTTTCGGGGGGCTCGGGGAACATGCGCGGGGCCGGATTCTACAACACGGGGCCTACTGTCCGGGCGGCCACCTCCAGTAGCCCATCTTGTCCAGCACCCGGTCGACATAGGCGGTCTTGCCGAGCGACCCGTTGTAGCGGCCGAGCGCGCCGAAGTACTCGCCGTCCTCGATGTCCAGGTAGTGGCGCAGGATCACCGTGCCGAAGCGGAGGTTGACCCGCATGTCGAACAGGTTCTCCTTGCCGGTGCCGATGAGGTCGACCCAGAACGGCATCACCTGCATGTAGCCGCGCGCCGACGCGCTGGAGACCGCGTACTTGTTGAACGCGCTCTCGACATGGATGACCGCCAGCACCATCTGGGGGTCGAGCCCCTGGCGCTTGGACTCGTAGTGGAGCGTGCGCAGGAACTCGGGCACCAGCCGGGGATCCCCGCGCAGGTGGACGCGCCCCGGCATTATCCGGAGCAGCCGATCGGACATCGCCGCGATCCAGCGCCCCTCGGCCTCCTTGTCCTCAAAGTACGACCTGGGAGGGCGAAGGTCCGAGATCGCCGTGCGCAGCGCGGTGCGGGTCCGGGGCGAGAGGGTCTCCCGCTCCTGGGCACCGCCCATCGCGGCAGGCCACCCCGACACGCACACCGCCAAGGCCGCGGCGAAGGTCGCGAGGCGCCTGCCCGTGCCGGTCCGGTGCGCCGCCATCCCGGGGTCACTTCCCGGCGCGCCGGCCCTCCAGGAAAGGCACGACATCGCCCGCCGGGACCGTCTCGGCCGATTCGGAGGCGCGGGCGCGGTACTCCACCGTCCCGTTCGCCAGGTCCCGCGCGCCGATCGCGAAGCGGTGGGGGATCCCGATCAGCTCCGCCTCGGCGAACATGAAGCCCGGCCGCGCGTCGCGGTCGTCGAGCAGGACGTCGAGCCCGGCGGCCGCGAGGCGCCCGGCCAGCCCCTCGGCGGCGTCCGCCACCCCCGGGGAGCGCGCCGCGTTGACCGGGACCACCACCGCCGAGAACGGCGCGATCGCCTCCGGGAAGACGATCCCGCGCCCGTCGTGGCCCTGCTCGATCGCCGCCGCCGCGATGCGCGTCACGCCGATGCCGTAGCAGCCCATCAGGATCGGCCCGCCGCCGTCGTCGCGCCCGACGAACGCGCCCATCGCCCGCGAGTACTTGTCGCCGAGCTGGAAGATGTGGCCGACCTCGATCCCCCGGCACATCGACAGGCGCCCCCGCCCGTCCGGGGTCGGGTCGCCCTCCACGGCGTTGCGCAGGTCGAAGAACTCGGGCTCCGGGCAGTCGCGCCCGAAGTTGACCCCGGTGTGGTGCTGGTCGTTCTCGTTCGCCCCGCAGACGAAGTCGTGCGCGTTGGCCACCGCGTGGTCGGCGACCACCGGCAACGGCATGCCGACCGGGCCCAGGGAGCCGAAGTCGGCGCCGATCAATTCCTTCGCCTGGGCCGGGCCGACCAGCGCGGGGTGCGCGCCGATCCTGGGGCAACGCCCCGCCTTGTAGAGGTTGAGGGTGTGGTTCCCCTGGAGCAGGACGGCGACGGCGCCCGCGTCCCCGGAGACGATCATCGTCTTCAGCGAGCGCTCGGGGGGGATTCCCCCGAGGAACTCGTCAAGCGCCGCGATCGTGCGCACGCCCGGGGTGTGCACCTTGCGCATCTCCTCGGAGGGCGCCGGGCGCCCCGGCGCCGGCGGCGCGCACGCGACGCGCTCCACGTTGGCGGCGAACCCGGTGTCGTCGCAGTGCGCGATCACCTCCTCCCCGGAGTCCGCGAGCACGTTGAACTCGTGGGAGTGCTCGCCGCCGATCGCCCCGCTCTCCGCCTCGACAATCCGGTAGCGCAGGCCGATCCGGTCGAAGATCCGCCGGTAGGCGTCGCGCATCATCCGGTAGCTCTCGCGCATGCCGTCCTCGTCGACGTCGAAGGAGTAGGCGTCCTTCATGATGAACTCGCGCGCGCGCATGACGCCGAAGCGCGGGCGGATCTCGTCACGGAACTTGGTCTGGATCTGGTACAGGTTCACCGGGAGCTGGCGCCGGCTGCTGACGGCGGCGCGCACGATGTCGGTGATCACCTCCTCGTGGGTGGGCCCGATGCAGAACTCGCGCTGGTGCCGGTCCCGCAGCCTGAGCAGCTCGGGGCCGTACTCGCTCCAGCGCCCGGACTCCACCCACAGGTCCGACGGCTGCACCGCCGGCAGGAAGCACTCGACGGCGCCGGCGGCGTCCATCTCCTCGCGCACGATGCGCTCGATCTTGCGCACAACGCGCCAGCCGACCGGCAACCAGGAGTAGATGCCGCTCGCCTGTTGGCGGACCATCCCGGCGCGCAGCATCAGGCGGTGGCTCACCAGCTCGACATCGGCGGCCACGTCCCTCGTCGTGTGGAGGAACAGGCGGCTGGCGCGCGTGACCGGGGCTCCCGGCGCCGCGCTCACCCGGCCCGCCGCGGACGGCGTCGCGCCCCGGTCACAGCCGGTCCCTCATCCTGTGCCACAGCATCCCGAGGACCAGCAGGGGGGTGCGCAGCCCCTTGCCCCCCGGGAACGGCCGGTGCTCGTAGCGGGCGATCCGGTCGAAGCGCGACGGGTCGCCCTCGGCCGCCTCGGCGAGCAGCTTCCCGGCAAGGCCCGTCAGCGCGATGCCGTGCCCGGAGAACCCCTGCGCGTACAGCACGTTGTCGCCGGCGCGGCCGAAGTCCGGGAAACGCCGGATCGTGATCGCGACGTTGCCGCCCCAGCAGAAGTCGACGTCCTCCGACCGCAGCTGCGGGAACGCCCGCACCATGCGCGCGCGCATCACCCCCACCATGTTGCGCGGCTCGCGCGCCGAGTAGCTGACGCGGCCGCCGAACAGCATGCGGTGGTCCGCCGACAGGCGGAAGTAGTCGAGCACGAAGTTGGCGTCGCACACGCAGGCGCGGTTGCCGATCAGCGCGTCCGCGCGCTCCTTGCCGAGCGGGCGCGTCGCGCACATGTAGGTGCCGACCGGCATCACCCGCGAGGCCATCCCCGGCTGCAGGTCGCCGACATAGGCGTTGCACGCGAGCACCACCTTGCCGCACCTCACCTCGCCGGTCGCGGTGACCACCCGCGGGGTGTCGCCCGCCTCGATGCGCACGGCCGGGGTGTCCTCCCGGATGTCGGCCCCGGCGTCCTCCGCCGCCTGGGCGAGCCCGAGAAGGTACTTCAGCGGATGGATGTGCCCGGAAAACCGGTCGTATATCCCCCCCAGGTACAGGTCGCTCGCCAGGACCTCGCGCAGGCGCGCACGGTCGAGGAACTCGACCTCGCGCCCGTGCGCCTCCGACAGGTGCCGGCGGGTCTCCTCCAGCTCCCTCAGCTGGCGCGGCTTGACGGCGACCTCCATGAACCCCTCCTGGAAGTCGCAGTCGATCGAGTGGCGGCTGACGCGGTCGCGCAGGGTCTGCACCGCCTCGACCGCGAGCTCCCACAGCGGCTTGGCCGAGTCGAGTCCGGCGGATCGGGCGATCCCGTCGAGATCCCGGGCCGCGAACCCGAAGATGAACTGTCCGCCGTTCCTCCCGGAGGCGCCCCACCCCACCTTGCGCGCCTCGAGCAGCACGACCTTGCGCCCGCGCTCCGCGAGGTTGAGCGCGGCCGACACCCCGGTGAAGCCGCCGCCCACCACGCACACGTCCGCCTCCGCGCTCTCCGCAAGCGGCGGCCCGAACGCCCGCCTTTGGGCGCTCGCCTCGTAGTAGCTGGCCGGAAGGCGGTTGTCGACCCTCATTGCGCGGCCGGCCCTCCCTCCGCCGGGCCCGGCGCGCCCGCGCGCGGCGGCGGCGCGAACACGCGCGCCCGGTCGGCCGCGAGCGCGCGCAACGCGGCATCCACCCCGCGGGTGACCGCGGACGACGTGACCGTCGCGCCGGCGACCGCATCCACCCCGGTGTCCGGCCCGGCGGACCCGACGAAGCGGCCGATCCACGCGTCGGCCGCGTCCCCGATGAAATCGCCGATGCCCGGGGTCTCTGAATGCTCCAGCACTCGCACGCCCGTGATTTTAAGCCCGGCGCCGACGCCAATCAACAGGGTGACCGGGCCGGCGTACCCGTCCGGGATCCCGAACGCGAGCGCGACGGCGGCGACCTCCCCCTTGGAGATCGCCCGGAACAGCCGGGCGCGGCGGTCCAGCGCCTCCAGCGCCCCGCCCGACGGCGGCGGGACGCCCCCCAGGATCTCCATCGCGGCCGTGCCGGCCCCGGCAGTCCCGGCAAGCGCCGACGACACCTCCGCCACCGTGCGCTCGTGGCGGTTGCGCTCGATCCCGGCGCGCCAGGCGCGGTCCGCGATCCCCAGCGCCGAGAGCGCGACCAGCGCCGCCGCCCCGGTCACGATCGCGGCGCGCAGCGCGCCGGACCCGCGGCTAGCGCCCACGGCCGCGGGCCCCGATCTCCTCGGCCACCCGGTCGAGCGCCGGCGCCGCCGCGTTCGCCAGCAGCACCGCGAAGGCGATCCCGTCGGGGTGCGACCCCCAGCGCCGAATCGCCACCGTCAACGCCCCGGCAAGCGCGCCGAAGAGCAACCGGTTCCCCGGCCGCGCCGGCGCGCTCGACGGGTCCGTCACCACGAAGAACGCGGCCAGGACGGCACCCCCCGCGGCAAGGTGCCCCAGGACCCCGAGTCCGTCCCCGGCGACGGCCGCGACCGCCGAGAACCCGGCAAGGTAGGAGAGCGCCAGCCGCCAGTCGGCGACCCGGAGAAGGAGCAGCGCCACCCCGCCGAGCGCGAACGCAAGCGCAGGGGCCGCCTCCCGCACACCGGGGACCTGCCCGGCTGCCTGCATGACCGTCGGCGAGGCGACCGCGTCGACGCGCGACCCGGTGGCCACCGCGCGCAGCGCGTCCCACCCGCCCAGTTCGGCCGCCGCGCCCGGCCAGGCGACGAACTCCGCCGGGAACGCCAGAAACGCGAACGCGTAGCCGGCCATCGCCGGGTTGAACACGTTCGCGCCGAGCCCGCCGTAACAGTGCTTGGCCACGCACACGCCGAAGACCGAGGCGGACACCGACACCCACAGCGGCGCGAGCGGCGGGACGGACAGCCCGACAATCGCCCCGGTGACCGCGGCGCTCCCGTCGGACGCGGACCCGCCGCGCGCGCCGCGCAGCCGCGACATCGCGGCGTCCGACAGCACGCAGGCGGCCACGCCCGCCGCCACCTGCGCCAGGACCGCCGCCGACCACGCCGCCGCGGACGCCAGCGCCCCGGGCGCCAGCGCGGCGAGCACCGTCCACATCATCGGCGCGACCCCGGAGGTCGCCGCGCGACCGGCCCGGCCAAGCAGGTCCAAAGGCCCGCGGGCCATGCCCACCGGGGTCACCCCGCCATGCCAAGGCCGCCCAGCAGGCCGTCGCGCACCAGGCCCAGCAACGCGTTGAAGCCGAGCACAAGCCCCATGAACAGCGCCCAGATCGCGAGCGCCCGCAGGACGCCGGGCCTCAGCACGGCGCCGATCAGCACGCCGAACAGCAGGATGCTCCCCAGCTCCGGGGCCCATCCCGGAAGCGGGAGCGCCGGCGCGCCGTAGCGCGCCGCCACGCCCACGACCTGCACCAGGAAGGCCAGCGCCAAGTAACGCCCAAGCGACGAGCGCTCGTCCAGGAACCGGCCGCAACACAGCAGAAAGACGGCGTGGCCGGCGTACTCGAGCGACAGCAGGCTGACGCCCATCACGACATCCGCGACACGCCCGCTCTCCACCAGCTCGGCGACGAAGAGCATCACCACCCCGGCCACGGCATAGGCTGCCAGCAGGACCGACAGGTCCGCCAGCCGGTCCCAGCGCAACACCAGCCCGGGAAACGACAGCCGCCTGCCCGCCGCCTGGGCCACACCGTTCTCCATGGCGCCAACTATAACGTCTGACCCCTTGCGCGGCAATCCCCCCGCGCCTCCCGGCCCGCCGCCGTCCCGCGCGGCCGGGTATACTCCGCCGCAGGGACGCGCCGGCCCGCCGGCATTCGCCAGGCGGCCGGCCGCGTCGCGGGGACATGAAAAGGACGGCCGTCATCATCGGGACCTTGGCGCTGGCGCTGCAGGGGTGCGCACCGCCGATGTCGCCAATCGAGGCGCTCAGGGAATCGGTCCACGCCGACGCCAGGAAGGGGGGCGAGCTCCGCTGCGATGTGAGACTGGCGGAGTCCAAGGTGATCCACGAGCAGTGCCGGCAGGAGGGCAGGATGATCAGCGACTGCCGCTTTCACGAGTCGGGCCTAATCGCCTGCGAGTTCCCGGAGCTGCGCAAATAGCAAGCCGGCCCGCGGGGCCCCGCGCCGGGCGTCCCCGCCCGCCTGGTGCTAAAATCCGGCAGCCATGCAACGCAAGAACATCGACCTGCTGGCGGGGTTGCTCGTGATCCTGGGGGTCGTCTCCCTGGTGTTCATCGCCCTGCGCGCCGCCAACATCAGCGCGATCGACACCTCGGAGAGCTACCGGGTCCTCGTCAGCTTCGAGAACATCGGCGGCATCAAGGCGCGCTCCCCGGTGAGGAGCTCCGGCGTCCTGGTCGGCCGCGTGGAGGAGGTGAGCCTCGACACCGACATCTACGAGGCGGTCGTGGCGGTCGTGATCCAGGACAGCTACCGGTTTCCCGACGACTCGAGCTTCTCGGTGGTGTCGACAAACCTTCTGGGCGACCAGTACATCCACGTGACGGCCGGCGGGTCCGACGAGATGCTCGGCGACGGCGACGAGGTGGTCGGCAACTCGGCGATCATCCTGGAGGAGCTGATCGGCAAGTTCCTCTTCGACAAGGCCGAGGAGGGGTGATGCGCCCCCTCCCCCGTGCGATGTGCGGGCGCGCCCGGGCGGCGCTGGTTGCGCTCGCGCTTACGCTCGCCTGGCCGGCGGCGTCCGCCGACGTCGGCACGATCCGCGCGGAGATCGACGCGGTCAACAACGAGACGCTCGCGGCGCTGCGCCGCGAGAGGGACGGCGGCGGCCTCGACCAGTCGATGGCGCTCGCGATCATCCGCGAGCACGCGTCGCCGCGCTTCGACTTCGACATGATCACCAGCCGGGCGGTCGGGAAGTTCTGGAGACGGGCCGACGACGCCCAGCGCGGCGAGCTGTCGGCGCTGTTCCGCGCGCTGCTCGAGAACACCTACGCCAAGACGCTGTCGAAGTTCGACGACGAGCGCATCTCGCTGCAGGACGCGGCGGACAAGGGCAAGGGGCGCTACTCCGTCAAGTTCGACGTGACCAGCGAGGGGCGCAACGTCAAGGTCGAGTACCTGGTGCACGACCGCGGGGGCGACTGGCGCATCTACGACGTCAAGATCGAGGGCATCAGCCTGCTCGCAAGCTACCGCAGCCAGTTCTCCCAGGTGATCCGCAAGGACGGGATCGACAGCCTGATCGAGCAGCTCCGGCAACGGACCTGAGCGCGCCCCCTCCCCGGCGGCATGGAGACGATCGCGCCCAAGGGCAACCTGACGCTTGACGACCACAAGGCGGTGATCGGGCAGATCCGCGCCGGGACGGCGCGCAAGACCGACCTGGTCGTCGACCTGGCCGGCGTGGGCCAGGTCGACTCGCTCGCGGTCGCCCACCTGCTCGAGCTGGTGCGCAACGCCCAGTTCAACAGCCACCGCATCCTGTTCGCGAACCTCCCGGAACGCCTGACCAAGCTGGTCAGGCTCTACGAGATGGGGGAACATTTCCAGGTCGCCGGGGAGGACTGACGTGGGGGCAGGCCCCCTTGTCCCGCCGGGGCGCGCGGGCGCGCCCTGCCCGTGACACCTCAAGACGGCGGCCAGGCGCCGGACCTCCCCGCCGGGGAACGGCTGATCGTCGCGCTGGACCTGCCCGACCGGCCCGGGGCGGAGGCGCTCGTGGAGACGCTGGGGGACCGCGCCTCCTTCTACAAGGTCGGGCTTGAGCTGTTCGCCGCGGGAGACGGGGCCCCGCTGTGCCGGGCGCTGGCGCGGGCGGGCAAGCGGGTGTTCGCCGACCTGAAGCTGTTCGACATCCCGGAGACCGTCGGGCGCGCGGCCGCGCGGGTCGCCGACCTGGGGGCGGACTTTGTCACCGTGCACGGTGACGGCGCGATCCTGGAATCGGCGGTGCGCCGCGCCGGCGCCACCGGCGTGCTGGCGGTGACCGTGCTGACAAGCCTGGACCGCGGGGGACTGGAGGAGATGGGCCTCGCCCGTGAACCCGGCGTGCTGGCGCTGGCGCGGGCCCGTCTGGCCTCCGACCTGGGCTGCGCGGGCGTCGTGGCATCGGGACTCGACGCCGCCCGGGTGCGCGGGGCGATCCGCCCGGGAATGGCGGTGGTGACGCCGGGCGTGCGCCCCGCCGCCGACAGCGCCCGCGGCGACCAGCGGCGCGTCGCGCTGATCGAGGACGCCGTGCGCGACGGCGCCGACTACGTGGTGGTCGGGCGGCCGATCCGCGACGCGGACGACCCGGCGGCGGCCGCCGGCGACGCGGTCGGGCGCATCCGCGCCGGACTGGCGGCGCGCACCCGCGGACCCGCGGTCACGGGACCGGGTCCTCTCCCCCCCGGCAGAACGGGTGGCACCTGAGCAGGCGCCACGCCACCAGGCGCGACGCCCTGAGGAAGCCGTGCCTCCGGTACGCCTCCAGCGCGTACGTCGAGCACGACGGGGTGAACCGGCAGCAGCCGCGGAACAGGACGCCGAGCGAGCCGCGGTAGGCGTGCAGCGCCCCGATGGCGACCCGGTTGGGCAGGCGCGCTATTCCCATCGCCAGACGGTCCGCTCGGGGAGGTCCTCGAGCAGCACGCCGCACTTCCTGAGGTCCTCGCGGATCCCGTCGGCGCGCGCGTAGTCGCGTCGCCGCTTGGCCTCGGCGCGCTCGAGGATCAGCGCCTCGATGCGCCCCTCGTCGACGTCGGCGTCGTGGCGGCGGGCGCGGAACCTGAACCACTCGGAGGGCTCGCGGCCGAGCAGCCCGACCAGGTTGCCGGCGGCCACCAGCGCGGCGCGCAGCGCCCGCCGGGCCTTGCCGTCGCGTTCCTTGTTGAGCCGGGTCGCGTACTCGTGCAGCAGCGCGATCGCCGCCGGGGTGTTGAGGTCGTTGCGCAACAGGTCCGCGAACTCGGCCGGCGCCTCGGCCTCCTCGCCGCCGCCCGGCGACTTCGAGACCGCCAGGTAGAGCCGGTCCAGCGCCGACTTCGCGTTCAGCAGCAGCTTCTCCGACCAGTCGAGCGGCTTGCGGTAGTGCCCGGAGATCAGCGCGTAGCGCACCGTCTCGCCGTGGTACTGCTCCAGCGCCGAGCGCAGCAGGACGATGTTGCCGACCGACTTCGCCATCTTGCTCCCGGACATCGTCAGGAACCCGTTGTGCAGCCAGTAGCGGGCGAAGCGCCCGGTCCCGTGCGCGCAACGGCTCTGCGCGATCTCGTTCTCATGGTGCGGGAACACAAGGTCCTGCCCGCCGCCGTGGATGTCGATGGTCCGCCCAAGGTGGGTGTGCGCCATCGCCGAGCACTCCAGGTGCCAGCCCGGGCGGCCGCGTCCCCACGGGCTGTCCCAGCCCGGCTCGCCCGCGGCCGACGGCTTCCACAGGACGAAGTCGCCGGGATTTCGCTTGTACGGCGCCACCTCGACCCGCGCGCCGTCCCGCAGGTCCTCGAGGCTCCGGTTCGACAGCTCGCCGTACGACGGGAACGACGCCACGTCGAACAGCACGTGGCGCTCGGCCTCGTAGGCGTTCCCCTTGGCGAGCAGGTCGCGCACCAGCGCCTGCATGTCGGCGATGTGCCCGGTCGCGAGCGGCTCGGCGTCCGGGGGCAGCGTGCCGAGCAGCCCGATGTCGCGGCGGAAGTTCTCGGCATGGCGCCGCGCGAGCGTCGCCGGGTCCTCGCCGTTCGCGGCGGCCGCGGCGATGATCTTGTCGTCGATGTCGGTGATGTTGCGCACGTAGCGCACGCACGGATAGTGGCTGCGCAGCAGCCGGCACACCAGGTCGAAGACGACGACCGAGCGGGCGTTGCCGATGTGGATCAGGTCGTAGACGGTCGGCCCGCAGACGTACATGGTCACCCGCCCGGGGTCCTCCGGGGTGAACACCTCCAGCCGGTTGCTCAGCGAGTTGTGGAAGATGATCGACATCGAAGGGTCAGTCGCCCGGCTGACCGTCCCGGCGCAGCGTGCCGTCGGGGCCCACCACCCGGAAAAAGCACGCGCGCTCGCCGGTGTGACACGCCGGGCCGACCTGCTCGACCCGGAGCAGGATCGCGTCGGCGTCGCAGTCGATGCGCATCTCGACCAGCCTCTGGATGTTCCCGGAGGTGTCGCCCTTGCGCCACAGCCCCCCGCGTGAGCGCGAGTGGTAGGTGACGCGCCCCTCCTCCAGCGTCCGCCGGACAGACTCCCGGCTCATCCACGCGAGCATCAGCACCTCCCCGGAACGGCTGTCCTGCGCGACCGCCGGCAACAACCCGTCAGGGCCGAAGCGCAGCTGCCCAAGCAGCTCGCCGAACGGCTCCGCCGAGGCGGCCGGGCCAGGCGCCGTCACAACCCGGGGAAGGCGCCCGGCGGGCGGGGTCCACCCCGCGCCCGATTGTCGGCAAGCCGGGAACTCATGGGGCGGATTATAAGCCGGGCCCCGGCCGGCCGGGTCGCGGCCCGGTCCGCGCCGGTGGGCGTGCCCCTTCAACCGTTTCGGGAAAAACGGTTTCGATTCACCGTCTTGCCAATGGGCCGGCCATGCGTCCGGAAGCGCGGGCCGCCCAGGGCACCGTGACTTGCCCGCCGAGGAACGACCGGGACAGCGACCGGCAAAGGTGTCCCGTGCCCGTCGCGGGGGGCCGCCGCGATCGGCGCCCCGGCTCGGGCCCGCAAGGCAGGGCGCCGTCTGCCGTCCCCCCGCGACGGACCGGATCGCCCTCGCCCAGGGTGGCACGGTGGCAAGATCGCCGCCAAACGCGCCGCTGGCCAGGCGGCGGCACCCCTGTTCCCGCCCCCCCCCTCTTGGCGCATTGGCGGGACAGGCGATCGGTCGGATTGCGCGGCGGCCGCGCGCGAGGGGACATTGGCTTTCCCGGTCTCGTTCGTCGGCGACCACTGGCGGACCGGGAGACTGGCGCCGTTCAGTGGCGCGTTTTCCCTTGGCGCCCGGCCCTGACGGTTCGGGGAACGGCCGGACTGAATCGGCGGCCTGCCGGGCCAAGCGGATATAATCGGGCACAGGAAAGGAAGGCTTCGGTTGCCCACCGGACCACGGGGGCCGAGATGGCGGAATTGGTAGACGCGCTAGGTTCAGGTCCTAGTGGTGCATGGCACTGTGGAGGTTCGAGTCCTCTTCTCGGCACCACCCTTCCTCCCGGCTGTTGAGATGACTGCGCCCGACCCCACACCGACGCCTGCGCGGCCTGGCCCGTCGGCCGTTGCCGTCGCGAACATGGTGGAGCAGCAAATCCGCCCGTGGGGCGTGTTCTCGGACCGGGTGCTCGCCCTCTACCGCCGCCTGCCGCGGGAGCGGTTCGTCCCGGAGGGGCTGGCGGGGATCGCCCACGCCGACATCGAGGTGCCGATCGGCGAGGGGCAGCGGATGCTTCCGCCGAAGGTCGAGGCGCGGATGCTTCAGGAGCTGGCGCCGCGGCCCGGCGACAAGGCGTTGCACGTCGGCGCCGGCAGCGGCTTCTTCAGCGCCCTGCTCGCGCTGATGGCCGGCACGGTCCACGCCGTGGAGATCAACGGGACCCTCGCCGGGCGCGCCCGGGAGCGGATCGGGGAGTGCGGCCTCCCCAACGTGGCCGTCCACCACGCGGACGGCGCGCGGGGTTTTGCCGGGCACGCCCCCTACGACATCGTCGTGCTCACCGGGTCGACGCCCGTGCTGGCGGAGGAGTTGGTCGGCCAGCTGGCGCCCGGCGGCCGCCTGCTTGCCCCGGTCGGGACCGCGCCGATCATGTCCGTCCGCCTGGTCGAGGCCGCCGCCGGCGGCAAGACGGCCGCCACGGACCTGTTCGAGTACTACATTGACCCGCTGGAGAATGCGCCCCATCCCCCGGGATTCTCGTTCTAGCCCCCCTTCGCGCCCCATCGCCGCCGTCGCCTGCGCGGCCGCCTTGGCCCTGTCGGCCGAGGCCGGCGCCCTCGGGCTGTGGGAGCACTACCAGAGCGCCCTCGGACGCAACGCCGAGTACCTGAACCGGGTCGCGGCCGCGCAGATCGACATCGAGGAGCCCCGGGTGCGCCGCTCCGTCCTGTTGCCGCAGGTGGCGCTGTCCGCCAGCAAGTCCTGGCTGCCCGGCAACACCGGGGGGGACGGCGACAACGGGAACAACCGGGGGATGCCCGACGAGGAGACGGCCACCCAGTCGCTCACGCTCGACCAGGCGATCTTCAACCCGAGGGACTACCACCTCTACCGGGCGGCGCAGGAGCGCGGCGAGGTCGCCCGCCTCCAGGCCGAGTCGGCGCGCCGCGAGCTGATGATCAAGGTGGTCGAGGCCTACTTCGAGGCGCTGTGGACCCGCCAGCAGCTCGATTTCACGTCGGCCCGGTTGCGCGCCGTCCGCGAGCAGGCGAGCTCGATCGACATCGGGGTCCGGGCCGGGTCGGCGACCATCCTGGAGCAGCTGCGGGCCCAGGCCGAGCTGCAGTCGGTGCGCGCCGCCGAGATCGCCGCCCGCGGGGAGCACGAGATCGCCCTGCGCAACCTGGCGCTGGTCTCCGGGCTCGAGGACAGCGATGTCCGCCCGCTGGTGTCGTTCGACCTGCCGCCGATCGACACCGGGCTGGAGGGCGTGCTGGAGCGCACCCGCACCGGCAACATCGGGATCCGCGGGCTCCGCAAGGGGCTGGAGGCGTCCGGCATCGACGTGGAGGCGGCGCGCAGCGTCGTCTACCCGACCGTGCGCCTCTCCGCGGCACGCACCCGCAGCGACGGCGACAACTCCAGCCGCGAGTACGACTCCCGCTACACCTTCCGGCTGGAGTGGCGCCTGTTCTCCGGCGGCGGGCGCATCCCGGCGTTCCGCCAGGCGCTCGCCGCGCGCGACGTCTCCGACACCCTGCTCCAGGGGCGGCTCCACACCGCCGCGCAGGAGGCGATCCGCGCCGTCAACCAGATCCGCAACGGGAAGAGCCAGATCGCGGCGCTCGAGGCGTCGGTCGAGGCCAACGAGCAGCTGCTCGAGATCGTCAGCTACGGCTACGAGGAGAGCGTCAACGTGCTCTCCGATGTGTTCGACGCCCAGCGGGACCTGGAGGACTCGAGGACCCTGCTGTCCCGGGCGCGCCTGGACCTGATCCTCGACTCGCTGCGACTGCTCGCGGTGACCGGCGAGCTCGACGAGGAGCTGTTCGGCGAGATCGCCCGGTCGATCGCCGGCTAGGGGGCGCGGGCGTGCGTGGCGTGTATGTATACTTGAGGGTCCAACCTGCGGAGGCGACCCCGATGAGACGGACTTTCCGGGCGCCCGGCCGCGGGGACAGGCGCGCGCGCGGGCCCGGGACACTTCACCCCCCGCGCGGGCGCGCGGTCCGCGCGGCGCCATGAGCCCGGACCAAAAGCGCCCGCTCCTGTGCCGCGGCGATGAGCTGGCCGAGGGCCGGCCGGTCGAGGTGACGCTTGACGACGGCCGCATCCTGGTTCTCGTGCGCCACAACGGAAAGGTGCACGCGTTCGACGGAGAGTGCCCGCACGAGGGGGCGCCCCTCGCCGACGGCGAGGTCGAGGACGGCGTGCTCACCTGCTGCCTGCACTTCTGGAGCTGGGAGATCGAGAGCGGCAGGCCCCGCGAGGGCGCAAGGGTCCCGCTGGTCCGGCACCGCGTCGAGGAGGGAGAGGATGGAATCCGCCTTGCGGAGTGAGGCGCCCGACCGGCCGGGGCTGATCATCGTCGACGACGACCCGATCATCCTGGAGTCGCTCGGCGCCGCCTTCGACGACCATTTCGAGGTGTTCTTCGCCCGCAACCGGCGCGAGGCGCGCAGCGCGGTGCGCCAGATGCGCGGGCCGCCCGACTTCGCGATCGTCGACCTGGGGCTGCCGCCGAGCCGCCACCGGCCCGACCACGGGCTCGCGGTGATCAAGGACATCCTCGCGACCTCGCCGGAGTGCGCGCTGGTGGTGGTCTCCGGCCAGGACAACGAGCAGAACGCCCGCCTGGCGCGCACGCTCGGCGCCGCCGACTTCATCGGCAAGCCCTCCGACCCCGAGCGCATCCTCGACGCGCTACAGGTCGCGAAGCGGGCGCAGGACGACGGCGACGGACGCTTCGGGTTTGTCGGGGAATCCCCCCCGTTGCGGATGCTGTGCGAGCGCATCCGGGCGCTTGCCGACAGTCCGTACCCGTTGCTGATCGAGGGCGAGACCGGATCCGGCAAGGAGCTCGCCGCGCGCGCGGTGCACGGCCTGGGGCGCCCCGGGCGCCCGTTCCTCGCGCTCAACTGCTCGGCGATCCCGTCGCAGCTGTTCGAGGCGACGCTGTTCGGCCATCGCCGCGGGGCGTTCACCGGCGCGGCCGCCGACAACAGCGGCTATTTCGGCGACGCGGGCGACGGAACCCTGTTCCTGGACGAGATCGGCGACCTCGGGGCCGAGCTGCAGCCCAAGCTCCTGCGCACGCTCGAGACCGGGGAGTACCAGCGGGTCGGCGAGACCGCCCCGCGGGCCGCGGCGGCGCGCGTGATCGCGGCGACCAACCGCGACTTGGCGGCCGACGTGCGCGCCGGGAGGTTCCGCAGCGACCTGTTCCACCGCCTGGGCGTGCTGACGCTGTCGGTGCCGCCGGTGCGCGAGCTCGGCGCCGACCGCGCGCTGCTGCTCGACCACTTCGCCGCGTCCGTCTCCGCGCGGCTCGGCTCCCCGCGCTTCCGGCTGACCGGGGAGGCCCTGCGCCTGTGGGACGCGTACGACTTCCCCGGGAACGTGCGCGAGCTGCGCAACATCGTGATCCGCCTGCAGTCCCGGCACCCCGGCGCGGACGTCGGCGAGGACGGGCTGCGCGACGAGCTCTACCTGGAGCGCGGAGACGCCGGGGAGGACGGCGGCCTGCCGGGGTTCCCGGCCATCAAGGCGCAGATCGCCGCGGCGATCCGCGCGCGCGGGTCGGTCAGCATCAAGGACGCGGTCCTCGGCTTCCGCCGCGCGTGTGCCGAGGCCGCGCTCGAGGAGTCCGCCGGCGACCGGGAGCGCGCGGCGCGCGCCCTCGGCACCGACACGGCCACACTGCGGGAGATCGTCGGGCCCGGCGGCGAATGAACCTGTACATCGAGCACTTCGGGCTGGACGAGCCGCCGTTCCAGATCACGCCGACCACCGACTTCTTCTTCCGCGGCGGTGTCCGCGGCGAGATCCTCGATGCGCTCGCCTACTCGCTCAACAACAACGGCGGGATCCTCGCGGTCACCGGCGAGGTCGGCTCCGGCAAGACGATGATCTGCCGCACGCTCATGGAGCGGCTCGACGACGACATCGACATCGTCTACATCGCGAACCCGAGCCTCACCGGGCGCGAGATCCTCTACAACATCGCCGAGGAGCTGGGCCTGGAGGTCGACCACGACAAGCCCAACATGGTGCGGGTGCTGCAGAACTACCTGATCACCCAGTACGCCAAGGGCTACAAGGTGATCGTCTTCATCGACGAGGCGCAGGCGATGCCGAACGAGTCGCTGGAGGAGATCCGCCTGCTGTCGAACCTGGAGTCAAACCGCGACAAGCTGCTGCAGATCGTCATGTTCGGCCAGCCCGAGTTCACCGAGAAGATCATGAAGCGGGAGATGCGCCAGCTGCGCGAGCGCATCACCTCGCACTTCGAGCTGCAGCCGTTCGGCGAGCGCGACGTCCGCGCCTACATCGACAGCCGCCTGCACAAGGCCGGGCAGAAGGGCCGGCAGCCGCTGTTCGCCCAGGACGCCTGCAGGCTCATCTGGCAGGTCTCCGAGGGGATACTCAGGCGCGTCAACCTGCTCGCCGACAAGGCGATGCTCGCCGCGTTCGCCAAGGGCGACACGCGCGTGACCGTCCGCCACGTCCGCATCGCCGTGCGCGACGCCGGCTACCGCTCGGTCATCCGCGCCGCGCCGCGCGTGCGCCCGGCGTTCAAGGCGCTCGCCGCGAGCGCCGCCGCGCTTGCGCTGCTTGGCGCGGTCTGGCTCCACCAGTCGCCCGGGCCTGGCGGCCAGATCGGCGGCCAGGCGGTGCTGGTCGACCCGCTCGCGCCCGGCGGCGCCCCCGCCGGCGACGAGGGCGCCCCCGCGGCCGATGCCGGGGACGGTGACGGCGACCTCGGCGAGATCTACGAGCTCGCGGCCAGCGCCACCACCCTGCTCGACGAGGTGCGCGCAAGCATCGGCCGCAAGGCCGTCACCGCCCCGGAGCGCACCGCGCCCGGGGTCGTCGAGCCCCTGCAGTCCGACGGGTCGGCGCCGGCGGCCGCCGCGGCCGACCTTCCCGACTTCGACTCGATGCTCGCCGCGGTGCGACGGCCCGCCGACCCGGCGACCGTCGACGGGGACCTCTCCGTGCTCAGGAACCCCGGTCCGCTCGCCGCCATCGACAACCCGAGCTGGCGCTGGATGCCGGAGAGCAGCTACCTGAGGCGCCGGCTCAACGCGACCGAGCGGCTGCTCACCGCCAACCCGCGCGACTTCTACACCGTGCGGCTGATGACCGTCACGCAGGAGCGCGCCATACACGTCGAGAACTTCCTGCGCGACTTCTCGACGCTCTACCCGGCGCGAAACGTCATGGTCTACCCGGCGCGCATCGACGCGCGGCCGCGCTTTGTCGTGACCTACGGCCTGTTCGAGACCGAGTGGGCCGCCGCGCACTTCCTCGAGCGCATGCCGGCCTTCGCCAAGGGCTCGCTGCCCCACACCCAGGCGCTCGTCGTGTCGCAGTTCGAGTCCGCGAGCGCCTGGTGAGCGCGGGGCCGGCGGGATCCGGGCACCTGGGCGCGGCCCGGCGGGTCCTCGACATCGAGATCCGCGGCCTGGAGGACGTCGCCGCCCGGCTCGGCGAATCCTTCGGGCGCGCCGTCGACCGGCTGCTCGCCGTCGGCGGCAAGGTGGTCGTCACCGGGATCGGGAAGTCCGGGCACATTGCCCGCAAGGTCGCGTCCACGCTGTCATCGACGGGGACCCCGGCGTTCTTCGTGCACCCGGCGGAGGCGGTGCACGGCGACCTCGGCATGATCGCCGAGCGCGACGCGGTGGTCGCGGTGTCCCACTCCGGCGAGGGCGACGAGCTGCGCGCGATCATCGGGGTGTGCCACCGCCTGGGGATACCTCTCGTCGCGGTCACCGGGGACCCCGCCTCGACGCTGGCCCGCGAGGCCGACGAGGCCGTCGTCGCGTCGGTTCCGCAGGAGGCGTGCCCGCACAACCTGGCGCCGACCGCGAGCACGACCGCCGCGCTCGCGGTCGGCGACGCGCTCGCGGTCGCGCTGCTCGAGGCGCGGGGGTTCCGCGCCGAGGACTTCGCGCGCAACCATCCGGGCGGCACGCTCGGCCGGCGCATGCTCACCCGCGTGCGCGACGTCATGCGCACCGGGGACGGCGTCCCGCGGGTGCCCCCGGACGCGACCGTCGCCGAGGCGATCGTCGAGATCTCCGCGAAGGGGATGGGGATGGCGATCGTCGCCGGCGACGACGGCGCCTGCGCCGGGATCTTCACCGACGGCGACCTGAGGCGCGCGCTCGGGATGGCTCGGGACCCGCGCGCCCGGCCGGTGCGCGAGGTGATGACCGCCGCCCCGGTGACGATCGGCCCGGGCGCGCTCGCGGTCGACGCCGCCCGGCTGATGGACACCCGGCGGATCAACCAGATCCCGGTGGTCGAGGACGGCCGGCTTGCCGGGGCGCTCAACATGCACGATCTGCTGGAGAACAAGGTGGTGTGATGGAAAACGGACTCGAAACGCGCCTGAAGTCGGCGGAGATCCTCTTCGTCGACGTCGATGGCGTCCTCACCGACGGGTCGCTGCACGTGCTCGAGGACGGGTCGCAGTTCCGCACCTTCCACGTGCGCGACGGGCTCGGCATGCAGCTGCTCGTGCGCGCCGACATCAAGGTCGCGATCGTCAGCGCCGGGAGCTCCCCGGCGGTCGAGCACCGCGCGCGCCGCCTGCGCCTCAACCACGTGTTCCAGGGGGTCGCCGACAAGGCGAAGCTGGTGGACCAGTTCCTGACGGAGACCAACCTGAACCCGTCGAACGCCGCGTTCATGGGCGACGACCTCACCGACCTGGCGGCGATGCGCCACGTCGGGCTGGCGCTGTCGGTGCCGGAGGCGCACCCGAGGGTGCTCGAGGTCGCGCACTACACGACGCGCGCGCCCGGCGGGCGCGGCGCCGTGCGCGAGGTCTGCGAGCTCATCCTCCGCCACAACAACGTCGACCCGGAGACGCTGCTCGCCAAGTGAGGATCTCCCCGCAGACGCTGTTCCTCCTGGCCGTGTTCGGCATCGGCGCGATGCTCGCGAACCTGGCGGAGGAGCGCCTGCGCTCGTCCGACCCCGGAACGCCCGGCGAGTCGCACGCGACCCTTGCCCGGGCCGACGTCCGCGAGTTCCTGGGCGGCGGCCTCCGCTACCGGGTGGACGCCGGGTCGATGCTGTTCCGCGAGGACGGCTCCGTGCTCATGGACGCCATCTCGGGAGACTTTCCGCAGGAGGGGGGGACCGTCACGTTCAGTGCACGGAACGCGCGCGCCACCAACAGGGGCAAGGCGCTCTCGCTCAGCGGAGAGGTGCGGATGGTGATGCCCGACCGCCACCGCAGCGTCGTCACCGCGCCCGCCATGGACCTGCTGGTCGACGGGGGCGGCATCGCCGGCGACGACGGCGTCACCATCGACGTCGGCACGCGCGCCCGGATTGTCGCGCGGACGGTCCGGTGGGCGCCAGGCTCCCCGATGGTGCTGGAGGACGTCTCCATGGTGACCGCGCCATGAGTCGCGCCCGCTGGCTGTGGCTCGCCGCCGCGCTCGCGCTCGCGCCCGCCGCCGGCGCCGATGGCGACCGCGTCGAGATCCGCGCGAACTCCGCGCACTACGACGACGAGGCCGACGCCTTCCTGTTCTTCGGCGACGTGACTGCCACCGGGACCGGGCTCCGGCTCGTCGCCGAGCGCCTCGAGGTCGGCGGCGGGGAGCAGAACCCCGTGTATGTCTCGAGCGGTTCGCCCACCCTGCTGGACCTCACGGCGGACGACGGGCAGGTCGTGCGCGCCCGCGGGGCGCGCATCACCATGGACCTCACCGGGCGGCGCATGACCGTCTCCGGCGGGACCCTGCGCATCGAGGGACAGAGCGTCGCCGCCGAGGAGATCCGCTTCCGCGCCCGGGACAGCCGGCTCGACGCGGCCGGCTCGGTGCGCTTCGTCCAGGAGAACCTCGACGTCCGCGGCGACCGCCTGCTCGCGGGCGGCGGCGACGCCGCCGACATCGAGGTCGTCGGGTCGCCCACCACCGTGACCGGCATGGAGGACAACGCCGGGTTCGAGGCGACCGCCGCGACCCTGCGCGTCGACCCCGGCGACAGCGGCATCCGCCTGATCGGCGCGGCCAAGGCGCGCAACAGTGACGGGGAGATCGCTGGCGAGACCATCTTCTACAACCCGGACGACAACACCTTCGTCGCGGTCGCCGGCGAGCGCGAGCGCGTGCTGATGATCATGGGCGGCGACAACGACCCGGACGGGGAGGCCGTCCCGCCGGGGACGGTCCCCGGCGCCGAACGGTAGGTGGCGGAGCCCCCCGCCCCCAGCCGGCTGCGCATCGACGGCGTCACCAAGCGGATCGGCAGGCGGAAGGTCCTTGACGGCGTCTCGCTCGACATCCGGGCCGGCCAGGTGGTCGGGATACTCGGGCCCAACGGCGCCGGGAAGAGCACGTGCTTCCAGGTCATCGTCGGCCTGGTCCGCGCCGATTCCGGGACGGTCTCGATCGACGGCCGCGATGTCACGCACAGCCCGATCGACGAGCGGGCACGCCTCGGCATCGGCTACCTCCCGCAGGAGAGCTCGGTGTTCACCCGGCTGTCGGTCAAGGACAACGTCCGCGCGGTCCTCGAGATCAGCGGCCTGCGCGGCGAGCGCCTCGACAAGGCCGCCGGCGACCTGCTCGACGAGATGAGGATCGGCCACCTGCACGGCCACGACCCGCTGACGCTGTCGGGCGGGGAGCGACGCAAGCTTGAGATCGCCCGGGCGCTCGCGATCGCGCCGAAGTTCATCCTCCTCGACGAGCCGTTCGCGGCGATCGACCCGATCTCGGTGCAGGACCTGCAACAGACGATTGGCGGCCTCAAGGGGCGGCGCATCGGCATCGTGATCACCGACCACAACGTGCGCGAGGCGCTGCGCATCTGCGACCGCGCCCACATCCTGAGCGAGGGCCGGGTGCTCGCGTCCGGCCCGCCGGAATCGATCACCGACAACCCCGAGGTGCGCGACATCTACCTCGGACAGAGCTTCGACTGATGGTTGCCCCGGACACCCGCATCGCGCCGCAGCCGCGGCCGGACATCCGCCTGCAGCTGTCACCTGGCCTGGATCACTCGCTTGCCGTGCTGCGGATGTCCGGGGCGGACCTGCGCACCGCGCTCGCGCGCGAGCAGGAGCGCAACCCGTTCCTGGTCGCACACCTTCCCGGGCCGCCTCTCGCCGGCGAGGACCCCGGCGAGGACGTCGCCGAGCCGGTCACGTGGCGCAGGCACCTGGCCGACCAGTGCCGGCGTAGCGGCTGGCCGGAACCCGCGGCCGCGCTGGCCGAGGCGGTCGTCCATCTCCTCGACGACGATGGCTACCTGGCGCTCGGTGACCGGGAGATCGCCGCCCTGGAGCCGTTTCGCGGGGCGTCCGTGCGCGCGATCCGCGACGCGCGCGACCGGATCGGGACACTCCATCCCTCGGGGTTGGGGACCCCCGACCTGCGAACGCGCCTGCTCGCCCAGCTCGCCGAGCTGCGCCGCGACGACCCCGCCGCCGGCGCGTTGCAACAGGCCGGAAACATCCTCGAGAACCACTTCGATGCGCTCGCCCGGCGGGAGATCGGCGCACTCCCCCCCGACCGGCTCGACGAGGCGCTCGGCGTGATCCGCGCGCTCGACCCGTGCCCGACCGACTCCTTCGGCGGCGCCATCGACGCGCAGTCCCCGGACATCGTCGTCCGCAAGTCCCGCACCCTGTGGCGCGCGATTCCCGGCCCGGGACTCGACATCGGCGCGGACACGGCGGCGCCCCCCCGCGACGCCGTGTCCG
>CAZZIL010000459.1:0-2665 GCA_964654265.1 uncultured Gammaproteobacteria bacterium
GCCCGGGGCGTGCTCGACGGAGTTCATGGACGACACGGTGTTGTGGTGCCTGACCGACGTGGCGACCATCCCGGCGTCCCTCGTGGAGCAGGAGGTCGAGGTCCCGGTGGGCTTCAGGTTCCCGGCCGGCTCGTCCGGCGAATCCGTGCGCGCCACACTCTTCTTCGGCCGGCACGAGGTCGTCGTCAAGCACACCTTCCCCTAGGGGAGGTCTCGCGTCATCCGCGCAGGGGCGCGCCCGCCGCGCGCACGCGGGGGGATTTGGCGCCGGGCGCCGCCGCGGGGGGCAGGACAGCGGGAGAACAGTCGGTTATTATTGCGGCTATGGCCAAGGAAAGAAAAAACCCGTTCAGGCCCGGCATGGGGGAAGTCCCGCCGTACTTGGCGGGGCACGAGATCGCGGTGCGCGTGCTGACCCAGCGGCTGGATCGCCTTTTCGATGAGAGACCGGGCAGCGGAGTCATCCTGTACGGTCCCCGCGGCACCGGCAAGACGGCGTTGCTCGGCGAGTTCCGCGAGAGGGCGAAAAAACAGAAGGTGCGCGCCATTAAGCTCAGCACAGGCGAGATGCTTGGCAGCCCCGCGACACTTGCGGACATGATGGCGCCCTCGACATGGTTCGCCATGCCGGTGCTCAAGGGCTTGATGGCAGGGGCGGGGGGCGTGTCGGGGGGAGTGGAGCTCGGAGCCGCCAAGGCGCGCTCCGTGGGGATTGTGATGCGCAAGCTCCTGAGACGTCCGTTGTTGCTGACGGTCGACGAGGCGCACACGATGTTGCCCGCGTTCGCCAAGATCCTGTTGCAGGTTTCCCAGGACTGCATCAACGAGCGGCTTCCCCTTCTGTTGGTCCTTGCCGGCACGCCGGCAATTGGGGCGAGCCTCTCCCGCGCCGATGCCAGTTTCGTGGAGCGCGCGCGCTGGCTGAAGGTCGGGCGGCTGGAGACCCGGGATGCCGTCCGGAAAGCCCTGTCGGTCCCGGCGGAGGAGTCGGGAATGTCGTTCGACGAGGCTACGCTGGAGTTCTTGGTGGTGGAGAGCCAAGGTTATCCGTTCTTCATCCAGTTGTTGGGCGAACACTCGTGGAATGCCGCCGTTGCGCGTGACCCGGGGGCGGAGTGCATTACGCTGGAGGACGCCCAGCTCGGCGTGAGCACGGCGCGCCAGGAGCGGGACGCGCTATATGGGAGACGCTTGCAGGAGATCATGGACCGGGACTTGGAGTCCGAGGCGTTGGCGGTCTCGAAGGCGTTTGTTGCCCCTGATGCCGGCGACGCGCTGTCAAGGACGACACTGGGGGCGGTGCTGAAGCCGGCCCTCACCGGGGATCGGACCGTCAAGGCCGCCATCAACGAGCTGTTTGCCGTGGGACTTATTTGGCAGACGGACAACCCCTCACTCTGGGAGCCGGGAATCCCGTCGCTTTGCACCCACATCACGGAGCATCTGGTGATTGACTGAATCCGGGAGACCTGTCTGGTCCTCTCGGCTTGTCCGCCGGGCGTGCTCCCGGAAACGGGAGGCTGTGCCGGGTCGCGTGATGACCAAGCCTTGCCGTGTGTCTCCCCGTCCCGAAGGGCCTTGTCTCTGCCCGCCCGCGCGGGAGCTTGCGGGGAGAGATGGCGCCCCGCGACCCGCCGCGTCGCCAGCCCTCCTCTCACGAGATGGTGGGCCGCCGTTCGCCGCGCGTGCCCCGATGCGGGGCGCCATCGGGTCGCGCTTGGTCGCGTGGCCGGGGAACCGGCGACCGTGCCCGGTCCGCTCGCCGGGATGGAGACCGTGCGCACCCGCGTCGGCGGCGACCTGACTCCCGTCCCCTCATCCTCCGGCGCCGCGTTGTCGCGGGCGTGCGCGACGGGGCTCGCGGGCAGCAGACTGCGCCTCACCGCCGTGGCCGCTATCCCGGCATCGGGTGCGGAGCAGGAGGTGCTCGTCCCGGTGAACCTCTCGTTGCCCGCCACAGGCGGGCGCGCCACGGTTGCGATGGTTGGCGCGATGTCGTCGGGCACACCCCGTGCAAGGGTAGCGAAGCCCCGCGTCCGCGCCCGCCGGCCGCGGGAGGCGTTTGTTGCCGGGTGAGGCCCTCAGGGGTCGGCTGGCGGGAAAAGTCGGTTATCATTCCCCCTATGGCCCAAGAGAGAAAGCCCGTTCACTGAGGCGCCGCCCGGCGCCGGGGCGGTGACGTTCACGGTGTCGGGGATGCCGAACACCGGGGCGACGGTGATGGAGATGCGCCCGGAGAGCCGCTTCCTGCGCGGCGTGGACATGGACTGCATCGAGCTCGATGGGCGCGGCCCCACCGAGTGTGTCATCAGCGGTTTGCCGTCCGACTCGTCCGACACCTTCGAGATGGAGCTGAGGTTGGTCGGCGACCTTTCCTCCATGCCGACGATGACGGTGTCGCACGACAACAGCGAGAGGATCGACGAGTTGCTGGTGCTGAACCCGGTGCCGGCGGTGAGCATCGACACCCTGTGCGCCAACGATCTGGTCGCCATCTCCGACGCGATCGGTGGGTTGTCGCCCGGCACCCCTCCCGGCACAGCCTCCGTTTCCGGGAGCACGCCCCCTGCGGACAAACCGAGAGGTGTCCCCCGGATTCAGTCAATCACCAAGTGCTCCGTGATGTGGGTGCAAAGCGACGGGATTCCCGGCTCCCAGAGTGAGG
>CAZZIL010000460.1:0-4560 GCA_964654265.1 uncultured Gammaproteobacteria bacterium
GAGCTTCAGGTGAGCCTTGGGAAGGCGGACACCAGCTTCTGGGAACGCTCCACCCGACTGCGTATCGGGCGGCTGGAATCGGAGGATGCCGCCCGGAAGGCTTTGGCAGTCCCCGCGCAACGGGCGGGGATGCCGATCGACGAGGACGCGTTGGAACTCCTGGTGTCGGAGAGTCAACGATACCCGTTCTTTGTGCAGCTGTTGGGCTACGACACCTGCGACTTGGCGCTTCGCAGGAAGGGACCGCAGCGCATCACAAAGGCGGACGCCGAGCGCGGAGTGGAGCGCGTGAGGACGTATCTGTTGGGGTTCTACAAGGAACGGCAGAACGAGATCGACGACCGGGGCATCCTGGCGGAGGCCGAGGCCATCGCGGGGAAGATCGCGACCCGAGGTCGGGACGGCCGGCTGTCCGAGGAGGAGATGCAAGAGACCATCCGGGCCGCCGCATCCCGTGCGGGACACCAACCCAGGCGGGTGCTCAAGACGCTCTCGCACCTCGGGCTGGTCTGGCAGACCCCCACACTGGAGTGGGAGTCCGGGATCCCGTCACTGTCCGCGTTCGTCGCCGATCGCGCCAAGCGGCGCCGGGACGCCCTGGAATAGCGGCCGGCGCCGGGGGGCGGCTCCCGCCGCCGATGGCGCCGATTCGGCCCCGGACGCGCCCTGCCCGCCGCTGACGCCGCAACGTCAATGGTACAATAGCGGCAAACCTCCCTTGCCACGCACATGACCGACCACACGGATCCCCCTCGATTCGCCAAGGAGCTCCTCAACGTGAACGTCGAGGAGCAGATGGAGGGGTCCTACCTGGACTATGCCATGAGCGTGATCGTCGGGCGCGCCCTGCCCGACGTGTGCGACGGCCTGAAGCCGGTGCACCGGCGGATCTTCCACGCGATGCACCAGGCAGGCAACGACTGGAACAAGCCCTACAAGAAGTCGGCGAGGATCGTCGGGGAGGTGCTCGGGAAGTACCACCCGCACGGCCAGGACGCGGTCTACGACTCGATCGTGCGCATGGCGCAGGACTTCAGCATGCGCTACATGCTGGTCGACGGCCAGGGCAACTTCGGCTCGGTCGACGGCGACAACCCGGCGGCGATGCGCTACACGGAGGTCCGGCTGGCGAAGATCGCCCACCAGCTGATGGAGGACATCGACCAGGACACGGTCGACTTCGTGCCGAACTACGACGGATCGGAAACCGAGCCGTGCGTGCTTCCGACGCGCATCCCGAACCTGCTGATCAACGGTTCGGCGGGCATCGCGGTGGGGATGGCGACCAACATTCCGCCGCACAACCTGAAGGAGTCGATCAAGGCCTGCCTGGCGATGCTCGACGACCCGGGGATCTCGGTCGCGCGCCTGATGCGGATCATCCCCGGGCCGGACTTCCCGACCGGGGGGACCATCCACGGGGTGCAGGGCGTCGCGGACGCCTACAAGGGCGGCCGCGGCAAGGTCGTGATGCGCGCCAAGGTGCACTTCGAGGACCTGGACAAGGGAGGGGCGCGCAAGGCGATCGTCGTGGACGAGCTGCCGTACCAGGTGAACAAGGCGATGCTGATCAAGAACATCGCCGAGCTGGTGAAGGCGCGGCGCCTGGAGGGGATCAGCGAGCTGCGCGACGAGACGGACCGCAAGGGGATCCGGGTCGTCATCGAGCTGCGCCGCGGCGAGAACGCCGACGTGATGCTCAACCGCCTCTACAAGGAGACCCGCCTGCAGGACAGCTTCGGCGTGAACATGCTCGCGCTGGTCAACGGCGTGCCGCAGCGGCTGAACCTGAGGGACCTCGTCTCCTACTTCCTGGAGCACCGGCGCGAGATCATCATCCGGCGCACGCGCCACCAGCTCGCGAAGGCCCGGCAGCGCGCCCACATCCTGGAGGGGTTCACCGTCGCGGTCTCCAACGTCGACGAGATCGTGCGGATCATCAAGGCGTCCGCGACCCCGAAGGACGCGCGCGACAACCTCGTGCGCAAGGCGTGGCAGTCCGCCAGCGTGCTTGAAATGCTGAAGCGGCTTGACGACCCGTCTTTGGTAGTGCCCCGCGACATGGAGGAGGTCTACGGGGTGCCCGACATCCACTTCCCGAAGGCGCGCTACCCGGGGCGGCAGCCGAAGGGGGCGCCGCGCTACTGGCTGTCGGTCGCGCAGGCGCAGGCGATCCTCGAGCTCAGGCTGCAACGCTTCACCGCGATGGAGCAGGACAAGATCCTTGCCGACTACGCGGAGACCGTCGGGCGCATCGTCGACCTCGAGGACATCCTCGCCAACCGCGAGCGGGTGAGCGACATCATCCGCGCCGAGCTCAAGGAGATCGACAAGTCGTTCTCCGACGCGCGCCGCACCGTGATCGACGCGCAGGCCGCTGACATCGACGACGAGAGCCTGATCCCGTCGCAGGACATGATCGTCACGCTTTCCCACAAGGGGTACGTGAAGGCCCAGCCGATCAGCCACTTCAACCCGCAGCGGCGCGGGGGTCAGGGCAAGCGCTCGGGGCCGCGCCGCGAGGACGACTTCATCGGCAAGGTGTTCACGGCGAACTCGCACGACTACCTGCTGTGCTTCACCAACCGCGGCCGGGTGCACTGGATCAAGGTCTACCAGCTGCCGCAGGCGGCGAGCAGCCAGAGCCGGGGGCGCCCGTTCGTCAACCTGCTGTCGCTGGCCGAGCACGAGGAGATCCAGGCCGTGCTGCCCGTGAAGGAGTTCGACGACGAGCATTTCGCGCTCTTCGCCACCGCGCGCGGGGTCGTCAAGCGGACCCCGCTCACCCACTTCTCGCGTCCCCGCACGGGCGGGATCATCGCCATCGCGCTCGACGAGGGCGACCGGCTCATCAACGTCGAGCAGACGTCCGGGTCCCACGACGTGATGCTGTTCAGCGACTCGGGGCTTGTGGTGCGTTTCAACGAGGACATCCTGCGCCCGATCTCCCGGGGCGCCCGGGGTGTCCGGGGGATCCGTCTCAAGGAGGAGGAGCGGGTCGTCTCCATGATCACCTCCGACGACGAGAAGCTCCAGGTGCTGACCGCGACCGAGAACGGCTTCGGCAAGAAGACGCCGGTCGAGATGCACCGCAAGACCAACCGCGGGGCCAAGGGGGTGATCGCGATCAACACCGGGAAGCGCAACGGCAAGCTGATCGGGGCGATCGGGGTCCTCCCCGACGACGGGGTGATGCTGCTTGCCCAAAACGGGAACCTTGTGCGGATCGACTCGAACCAGGTGCGCGAGACCCGCGCACGGGGCGCCATGGGAGTGCGGTTGATCAAGCTGTCCGACCCGGAGAACGACAGGCTCTCCAGCATCGCCAAGGTTGTCCGGGAGGTCGAGGAGCCACCCGCCGAAGAGGAGTAGGGACGCCCGTGGCCGTGGGCAGGATCGCCATCAACGGGTTCGGGCGCATCGGCCGCGCCGCGTTGCGCGCCGCGCTGGAGACACCACGCGACGACCTCGAGATTGTCGCGATCAACGCCCGGGGACCGACCGGCACCGCGGCCCACCTGTTGCGCTACGACTCCACCCACGGGACGTTGCGCGAGCCCGTCTCTGCCGAGGAGGGCGCAATCACCGTCGCCGGCAAGCGCATCGCCCACCTCACGGCCGAGACTCCGGAGGGGCTGGACTGGGGCGCCCTCGGCATCGACGTCGTCCTCGAGTGCACCGGGACAATGACCACCCGGGAGTCTGCCGCCGCGCACCTGTCCGCCGGGGCCAAGCGTGTCCTTGTCTCGGCTCCCGCCAAGGGCGCCGACCACACCGTCGTGTACGGGGTGAACCACGAGGGGCTGCGCCCGGAGCACCGGGTGGTCTCCTGCGGGTCGTGCACCACCAACTGCCTGGCGCCGGTGGCCATGGTGATCCAGCGCGAGTTCGGCATCGAGTGCGGCTGGATGAACACGATCCACGCCTACACCAAGGACCAGCAGCTGCTCGACTCCCGGCACGCCGACCTGCGACGCGCGCGCGCGGCGACCGAGTCGATCATCCCGACAAAAACCGGCGCCGCGGACGCGATCGGGCTGGTGCTCCCCGAGCTCGACGGGAGGCTCTCCGGGATCGCGGTGCGTGTCCCGACCAAGAACGTGTCGCTGGTCGACCTCACCGTGCTGCTCTCGGCGGAGGCCGACACCGACGCGATCAACGCCGCGTTCCTGCGCGCCTCGCAGGGTCCGCTCCGGGGGGTGCTTGCCCACAACACGGAGCCGCTGGTGTCCGTCGACTTCAACCACCACCCGGCCTCGGGGATCCTCGACGCGACCCAGACGCGGGTGACACAGGGGAGGCTTGCCAAGGTGCTCGCGTGGTACGACAACGAGTGGGGGTTCGCGAACCGCATGCTTGACGTGGCCGCGCTGCTCTGCGAGCCGGGGGCGTGAGGTCCGTCGAGTCGATCGACTGGGCGGGCCGGACCGCGCTGGTGCGGGCCGACCTGAACGTCCCGATCGACGGCGACGGCCGCATATCCGACGACACGCGCCTTTCGCAGTCGTTGCCGACGCTGTCGCACATCGTCGGGAGGGGCGGCGGGTGCGCGGTCCTGTC
>CAZZIL010000461.1:0-7989 GCA_964654265.1 uncultured Gammaproteobacteria bacterium
CAGCGCGCAGCAAAGCGCGACCGCCAGCCCGAGGACGCAGCCCGCAAGCGCTGCCCCGGCCACGCCCGCCGCCGCCCCGCCGCCTGCGTCGGCGGCTGCGAGCGCCGCGACAGCCCCGCACGGGACGATCCCCTCGAGGCCGATGTTGAACCGGCCCGAGCGCTGGGAGAGGCAGTCGCCCACCGCCACCCACGCAAGCGCCGGGCTGATCCGGAGCACGCCGCCGAGAAGCGCGGCAAGGAGCAGCTCGGCCGTCACGCCCTGCCCCATGCGGCCGCCCACCTGCGGGCGAACCTTCCGTGCAGCGTCCCGCACGCTACGAGCGAGACGAACAGCAGCCCCTCCATAAGAGACGCGGACGCCGCAGGCGCGCCGAGCTGCCTCTGCAGCATCCCGCCGCCGGCCTCGAGCGCCCCGACGATCAGCGCGGCCGGGACCAGCGCGAGCATGTTCCCGCGCGCGAGCATCGCAACGAGTATCCCGGCGTAGCCGTAGCCCTGGACTAGCGACGCGCTCGCCCGGTGCTGGACGGCGCCGACCTCGATCGCCCCGGCCAGGCCCGCGAGCGCGCCGCCGAGCGCGCACATCGCAAGGACGATCACAGCCGGGCTGTGGCCGGCGAAGCGGGCGGCGGCCGGGTTGCTCCCGTGGACGCGCACGACCATCCCAGCCGGCGTGTGCGAGACGAACAGGTACGCGGCGACGCAGGCCGCGACCCCGACGGGCAGCCCCCAGTGCAGCGCGCCGATGCCGATTTCGCCGATTTGCGCGGCCTCGCCTATCGGCCGTGTTGCGGGCTTGTCGAGGCTGTCCGGATCGCGGAGCCACCCCTCGACGGCCTGCCTCGTCGCGGCGACGGCAAGGTAAGCAAGGAGGATGCTGCCGATCGCCTCGTGGATCCCGCGCGACGTCCTCAGCCAGCCTGCGGCCGCGGCAAGCGCGGCGCCCGCGGCCGCCCCGCCCGCAACCATGAGCGGCAGGGACAGCGGTCCCGGCGCGGCAGCGGCCAGGACCGCTGCGGCGAGCCCGCCGAGAACGAAGGCCCCCTCAGTGCCGATGAGCATCAGGCCCGCCCGGGCCGGCAGCGCGTACGCAAGGCCGGTCAGCAGGAGCGGCGTCGCCGCGCGCAGTGTCTGCTCGAGGGCGAAGACCGAGCCGACTGAGCCGGCGGCGAGCGCGCGCAGGGTCGGAAGCGGCGGCAGCCCCGCAGCCGCGGCGACCGCCGTCCAGGCGCAGGCCGCGACCGCAAGGGCGGCGGCCGAGATCAGGAGCGCCTCGAGCGCGCTTGCGAGGCGGCCCCGCACGACCCGCAGTCCCGCCGGCGGTCCGGGCGCTAGCCCTCGACTCCCCGCACGAACCAGTCCATCCTCTGCAGCCTCGGGTCGTCACGGGCGATGCTCTCGCCCTCCCCGACCCGCAAGGTTCCGTTGGAGTCATGCAGCGGGCCCTGCCACACCGACCTTTCGCCGCTGACCACCTCGCGCCGCACCCGCTCCATCCGCCTGACGACCGACGAGGGGACGGACGGACCCGGCCGGTCGCAGTCGACCACGCCCTCGGCAAGGCCGCCGGAGAACATGTTCTGCGGCAGGCCGCCATCCTGGACCGTCCTGACGGTGCGCAGGTTGATCGCCGACCACTCGGAGACAGCAGCGGTCAGGTAACTCTCGCCGCCGATCTCGGCCATCGAGGCGTTGTAGCCGCATGCGCGCAGGCCGCGCCGGCGGGCGGTCTCGAGCACCGAGCGGGCCGAGTCAACCGAGCAGCCAAACACCCCCGCGCCGCCGTCGGCGAGAACGTTGACCGCCTCGGCCTCGCGGACCGGGTCCGACCAGCTCCCGGTGAACAGGACCCTCATTTCGGTCCCGGGGCTTGCAAGCCGGGCTCCGAGCGCGAAGGCGTTCAGGTTGCGCATCACCGGCGGGTAGCGGTTCGCCGCGACGAAGCCCAGCTCCTCGCCGCCGGCCACGGCCCCGGCGACGAAGCCGGCGAGGAACTGGCCCTCGTGCATGGCTCCGAAGTAGCTGCCGACGTTCGGCGGGTCGCCCTCGCGCCACCTGCCGCCGCAGTGGCGGAAGACGACGTCGGGGCTCTCCCTTGCGATCCGCAGCACGTGCGGGTCGTAGTATCCGTACGAGGTCGGGTAGACGATCCGCGCCCCGTCCTGGACGATCATCGCCTCCATCACCGACTCGACCGCGTCGCTCTCGGGGACCCGCTCCTGCTCGACGACCCGCACCCCGGGAAGCTCGGCAACCTTGGCCGCGGCGCGGGCGTGGGACTGGTTGTAGCCGAAGTCGTTGCGCGGGCCGACGTAGATGAAGCCGACGACCAGCTCGCCTGCGAGAGCGCGGGGAGCAACGGCAGCGATCCCGAGGCCCAGCCCTCCAGCGAGCAGCTCCCTGCGGGTGCTGTGCATCCTGTTTCCGTCGCGCGGCGGGCGTGACGTCCGCGCCCGGGGGCAAGGGCCCGCTAGCCCTGCCGCTGCTTGTGGCGCGGGTTCTTGCAGATGACCCTGACCACCCGCTTGCGGCGGATGATCTGGCAGTGGCGGCAGATGCGCCTGACCGAGGCCTTTACCTTCATTGCTTGGGTGAGTGCGAAAGAGGAATTATAAGGGATTCCCCGCGGACCGCGGCCTTCCTCCGCTCAGGTCGCGCACGGCGGCCGGCACGGAGTGCGGCTCCCGCCGACTGAAGCAAGCCTTCCCGTCAGCGAGTCAGACGACCGCGTCGACCGCTCTTTGCCTCGTCGTGACGGTCGCCCAGATTCCCGCGGCGATTATCAGGGCGATCCCCACCCAGACCGACGGCCCCGGCAGGGTGGCGAAGATGATGTAGCTCGCGACGACCGCCCCGAACATCTCGGTGTACCAGTAGGGCGCCAGCCTCGAAGCGTCGGACCGCTGCGAGGCAAGCGCGATGAGCAGGTGCCCGAGCGCCGACATCGCCCCCATCGCCGCGACCAGCTGCCACTCATCCGCTCCCGCCGGCTCCCACAGCCAGACTGCCGCGGGCAGGCCGAAGGCGCTCGCCCAGAAGCTCGCTCCGAGCGCGACCTCGGCGGCGCCGAGGCCACTGTCCTGCGCCGCGTGGCGCGTCGCCATCAGGTAGCTGCCGTAGCATATGCCGCCGAGCAGCGCAGGCAGCATACCGAGCTGCAGTCCGCTGAGGTCCGGGCTCAGGACGAACAGCGCGCCGGCGAAGCCCGCGAGCGCCGCAATCAGGAAGCGGCCGTCGAAGCGCTCCTTGAGCACGAGCGGGGCGGTCGCCGCGACGAATACCGGTCCCGTGAAGAACAGCGCGAGCGCCGCCGGGATGTCGTGGTCGCGGATCGCGGAAAAGAAGAACACCGTCGAGATCCACCACAGGAACCCGCGGAGCACGTGGCTCCTTGCGAACAGCGAGCGCCGCGACGGCAGGCCGCCGCGCTTCGCGGCGACTCCGAGCGACAGCAGGAAGACTCCCTGCGCGGCCGAGCGCAGGAACACCACCATCATCACCGGCAGAGTCTGGGAGATGAGCTTGGCGATCGCGTCGGTCACCGGGACGCACTGCATCGCCGCGACCATCAGGGCGATGCCGGCGAGTGCGCGGCTGTCGCGCTGGGCGAGCGTCACGTGCCGTGGCCGTGCGGCCGGCGGGTCAGCCCCGCCCTTCCCTGCTCCCCGCGATCGCGGCGGCCTCGGCTACGAGCGCCCGGGCCTCCGCGAGCGGCAGCTGGGTCTCGCGGTCGGAGACCGCGCTTGCGGGGTCAGGATGCGCCTCGAGGAACAGGCCGTCGATCCCGACCGCGCACGCCGCGCGGGTGAGCGGGGCGGACATCTCCCGCGTGCCGTCGCTGGCCCCGCCCGCGGCGCCGGGCCGCTGCACGCTGTGTGTGGCGTCGAAGACGACGGGAGCCCCGAGGGAGCGCATGACTACCAGCGAGCGCATGTCGACGACAAGGTCGCGGTAGCCGAAGAACGTCCCGCGCTCGCACAGCAGGACCCCGCCTTTGCCGCCCGCCTTGTCGATGACGCCGGCCATGTCCTCGGCTGCGAGGAACTGGCCCTTCTTGACCATCACCGGCAGGCCGGTCTCCGCCGCGGCAACGAGCAGGTCGGTCTGCCGGCAGAGGAACGCCGGCACTTGCAGGGCGTCAACGGCCTGCGCCGCCTGCGCCGCCTGGCCCGGCTCGTGGACGTCGGTGATCACCGGAACGCCGCACCGCTCCCTGACCTTGGCGAGGACCGACAGCCCCTCGTCGATCCCCGGGCCGCGGCCGGACGTCGCGGCGGTGCGGTTGGCCTTGTCGAACGAGGCCTTGAACACGTAGCCGGTCCCGGCGGCGGAGCAGGCCTCCGCCATCGCCTCGGCGACCTCAACGCAGAGCCCGAGAGACTCAGCCGCGCAGGGGCCCGCGATGATCCCGAGCGGCGCCCCGTCCCCGAACGGGACGGCGCCGATGGACGCCCGGCTCAACCGCGCGACTGCCTGGCCGCCTCTATGAAGCTCTTGAACAGCGGGTGGCTGCGCATCGGCGTCGACTCGTACTCCGGGTGGAACTGCGTCGCGACGAACCAGGGGTGGTCGCTGATCTCGACGGCCTCGCAGTACTCGCTGCCGTGCGACCACGCCGAGAACACCATGCCGGAGTCGCTGAACTGCTTGAGGTACTCGTTGTTGAACTCGTAGCGGTGGCGGTGGCGCTCCTCGATCTCGGGCTTGGCGTAGATCGACGACAGCAGCGTGCCCTCTGCGACAGAGCAAGTGTCCGAGCCGAGGCGCATGGTCCCGCCCATCGAGCCGTTGCCGCTGTCCTGGCGGCGCTCGAGGCGGATGACCGGGTGCGGGGTCTCGGGGTTGAACTCCTCGGAGTTCGCGCCCTCGAGGTTGAGCCGGTTGCGGGCGTACTCGACGATCGCGAGCTGCATGCCGATGCAGATCCCGAGGTAGGGCTTGCTGCCCTCGCGGGCGCGGCGGATCGCGGCGATCTTGCCCTTGATCCCGCGCTCGCCGAAGGCCCCGGGGACGAGCACCGCGTCGCAGGACTCGAGCGCGCCGAAGTCGCCGGCCTCGAGCTCGTCGAGGTCGAGGTGCACGGCCTTTGCCCGCACGCCGGTGTGGATCGCGGCGTGCTCGATCGCCTCCATCAGCGACTTGTAGGACTGGCCGGGGTTGTCGTACTTGCCCACGAAGCCGATGCGGACCTCGCCGTCGAGGCGGTGCGAGCGGTCGACGAGGTCCTCCCACTTCGACAGGTCGGGCTCGGCGGCGCCGGACTCGAGCCTCTCGCACACGACCCCGTCGATCCCCATCCGGGCGAAGTGGAGCGGCAGCTCGTAGACCATCTCGACGTCCGGCACCGAGAACACGTGGTCGGCGTGCAGGTTGCTGAACAGCGCGATCTTCCTGCGGTGCGACTCCGGCAGGTCGTCGGGACCGCGGCAGAGGATCAGGTCGGGCTGGATGCCGATCTCGCGCAGCTCGCGGACCGAGTGCTGCGTCGGCTTGGTCTTGAGCTCGCCGGCGGCGGCTACCCGCGGCACGAGCGTCATGTGCACGAAGCAGCTGTCCTGCGCGTCGAGCTCGAGGCGCATCTGCCTGACCGCCTCGAGGAACGGCAGCGACTCGATGTCGCCGACCGTCCCGCCGATCTCGATGATCGCGACCTCCGCGTCGCCGGCCGCGTCGCGGATGAAGCGCTTGATCTCGTCGGTTATGTGCGGGATGACCTGGACGGTCGCGCCGAGGTACCCGCCGCCGCGCTCGCGCGAGATCACCGTCTCGTAGACCTGCCCCGCTGTGCAGTTGTTCGAGCGGCGCATCCTGCGGTTGAGGAAGCGCTCGTAGTGGCCGAGGTCGAGGTCGGTCTCGGCGCCGTCGCTGGTGACGAACACCTCGCCGTGCTGGTGGGGGTTCATCGTCCCCGGGTCGACGTTGAGGTAGGGGTCGAGCTTGGCGATCGTGGTGCGGATCCCCCGCGCCTCGAGCACCGCCCCCAGCGTTGCGGCGGCGACCCCCTTGCCGATGGAGGATGCGACTCCACCGGTGAAGAAGATGAACTTGGCCACCGGCGGCGTATTTTACGGGATGGACTCCGGCGCGCTTTTTCCGGCCGCCGCCCTGCCCGGCGGCGGGGATAGAATTTCCGCGCAAATGGCGGCGGTCGAGGAGCGGAGTTTCGCAAGGCCCTGGTGGCTGTTCAACACGCACCTCGAGACGGTCTGGGCGCGCGGCGTCGGCGAGGTCCCGGACTACAACCGCGAGATCGCCAAGACGACCGACAACGACCGCGTCGCCTTCGACAGCCTGCAGGGCAAGCCGGGCAGGCCGCACCTGACGATCTTCCACGGCCTCGAGGGCTGCTCGGCGAGCCACACCGTGCGCCAGTGCGCGGCCTGGTTCTCCGAGCGCGGCTGGGGGGTGACCGTCCCCCACTTCCGCACCTGCGGGATCATGAACGACCTGCCGCGCGCCTACCACGCCGGCGACAGCGCCGACGTCGACTGGATGCTCCGCTACGTGGGCGCGGGCCTGGCGCCGGGCACCGACCACTACGCGCTCGGGACCTCGCTCGGCGGCAACGCGCTCGCGAAGTGGCTCGGCGAGAACCCCGGCCAGGAAACCGTCAAGGCCGCGGCTACGGTCTGCGCCCCGCTCGACCTGCCGACCTGCGGCAGGCGGCTCGACACGTTCTTCAACCGGAACACCTACGGGCGCTACTTCATCAGGCGCCTCGTCAGGAAGATCGAGCGCAAGCTCGACCGCTACCCCTTTTTGATCGGCCGGCGCGAGCTCGCGCGGATCCGGACGGTCCGCGAGTTCGACGACCGGCTCACCGCGCCGATGCACGGCTTCGACGGCGTCGACGACTACTACGCCAAGGCCTCGGCGCTGCCGCTGCTCGAGGCGGTCGCGACCCCGCTGCTGTGCCTGCACTCGGACAACGACGCGCTGATCCCGGTCCCCGACCTGCCGGCGAACCCGCACGTCGCGCACGCGCGCACCCGCGGCGGAGGTCACTCCGGCTTCACGACGGGCCCGCTCCCAGGCCGCTCCGGCTGGCTGTCCGGGCGGATCCACGGCTTCTTCGCCGAGACCTGAGCGGCAAGGTGGCGGAGGCCGCGGTCAACCCCTCGATCTTCCGCGCCTACGACGTGCGCGGCAAGGTGCCCTCCGAGCTCGACGAGTCGGCCGCGGGCCTGATCGGCCAGGCGCTCGCGACGGTCGCGCTCGCCCGCGGCATGCCGCGCATCGCCGTCGCCCGCGACGGCAGGACCTCGAGCCCCGGGCTCGCCGCGGCGCTCGCAGAGGGGATCAACGCCATGGGGATCGACACGCTCGATTTCGGCATGCTGCCGACTCCGGTCGCGTACTGGGGCGCGCAGGACGCGGCGAAGGGCTGCAGCGCGGTCGTCACCGGCAGCCACAACCCGCGCGAGTACAACGGGATCAAGATGGCCCTCGGCGGCGTGCCGCTCGCCGGCAAGGAGATCGAGGAGCTCCGCGCGGTGATCGAGGGCGGACGGACGGCGGGCAAGGGCGTCGCCGGGATGGGCGAGGAGGACGGCGGAGTCGCCGGCCGCTACGTCGAGGCGGTGGCCGGGAAGCACAGGCTCGCGCGCAAGGTCCGGGCGGTCGTCGACTGCGGCAACGGGGTCGCAGGACCGTTCTACCCGAGGGCGCTCGAGGCGATCGGCTGCGAGGTGACCGCCCTGTTCGAAAAAGTCGACGGGACGTTCCCCAACCACCACCCGGACCCGGCGGACCCGGAGAGCTACGGCGTCATGGCGGGGATGCTGGACGCCGGCGAGGCCGAGGTCGGCCTGGCGTTCGACGGCGACGGCGACCGGCTCGGGATCTGGCTGCCGGAGACGGGCCAGGTCTACCCGGACCGGATCCTGATGTTGCTCGCGCGCGACATGCTCGCTTCCGAGCCGGGAGCGAAGGTGCTCTACGACGTCAAGTGCTCGGTTAACGTCGCGCCGTTCGTGACCTCGTGCGG
>CAZZIL010000462.1:0-3061 GCA_964654265.1 uncultured Gammaproteobacteria bacterium
CCGGGGGGCGAATGTCCCCCCTCATCGACCGACTTGCCCATCTGCCCTCCTGCTCCCAAGCCCCGTGACGACATCCCGACCAGGCCCAACCGCGGACATGATCAGGATGCTCAAAGCGGACATTATCAAAGTGCCGCCACATTTTCCGGGAGGAAGTACAACTCCAGAATCTCGAGCGTCTTGTCCGGGGCCTTGGCCGCAAGCTTCTCGACCGAATCGAGCAGATCGGATCCACTGTGCAACTGGCCGTTGGTCATTCTCATCGTTCGCAGGGTCAGGTCTGCCAGCCCGTCCGGCGAGAAGACCCCGCTCCTTATGGAAATCCAGTCCCCGAGCATGAGGAGAATCTCGGGGTCCGGGTGGTCAAGCAGCCATTCCCAGGTCGCGATGGCCCGGGGGCCGCTGAAGCCCAGACGGACCGGGAACCCCAGGCGGAAGAACCTGCCTATCTGCTCCACAAACCCCATGAGCTGCCGGCGGATGCACCCCTCCCTGAACTCCCGGAACAGGGGGTGGTCGGGCCCGAACCGCTCGAAGCGGATGTGGGCGTGCGCGAAGATCCGTCCGATCGAGAACGCCGGGTCGCCCCCAAAGTACGTGTCCTTCTCCGTCAGCCCCATCGCGCGCCGGTACACATCATGGAAGACGGGGTCGAAGAACATTTCCTCCGTTGGGTCCTTGACCAGGAAGTTGCTGAGCGCGGCCGAGAACCTTTTCTTGCCGGCGGCTCCGGCCGGGAAGACGTGCCTCACCATGGAGCGCATCCAGTCCGCGTCCCAGTCGCACAGCTGCCGGACATGGTAGCCGAACTCGCGCGTGGCCGGGGGATCGGTCTCCCGCTCGAAAAACCTGCGGCACAGGTCCCACGCCCGGGAGACGATCTCGGAGTCTTGGGTGCCTAGGGCGTTGCGGAGCTCCCGGACGATGCCCACGGGTCCCCGGAACAGCACAGCCCGGCAGAACTGTGACGACACCTCGTAGTGGTCAATGCCGCCATCGCCAAGCGCGGGAGGACCGTTGAGGGGGTTGGAGCCCAGTTTGTCGTGGGTGTACTCCTGACTTCCGAGCAGGTCAACCCCACATCGTAGTGCCTTGGTGCTGGAAGGCCTGCGTGAGAGAGACACGAAGCCATTTTGAATCACGCGCTTGCGCTCCCGCACGCGGCTGCGACGGGGTGTTCGCGGGATCTCGCGCCCAGCCATACCAAGTTAGTGCTTTTCTTCGGGATACTTGACAGGCCGTTGAAATAATTGTATCATTGTCCCGTCACCATGGAAAGAGCAGGTTAGTTCATGCACGTCATGACCACGCGCAACAAGAAGGGGCACGTCTGGCACGGGCTGGTCGAGACCTACTGGGACAAGAAGCTCAAGCAAAGCCGCAAGCGGACGTTGATGACGCTGACGGGGTACCCCGACGAGGTGATCGAGGCGTTGCGCGAGCTGTTGGGCAAGCGCAAAGGCAAGGCGAAAGCGGAGGCGGAGGCGGTCTCGCCCCCCCAGCTGGGGGTGGCGCGTTCGCACGGGGGGGTGAGCGCGGTTCTGGGGACGATCGAGCGCATCGGGCTCGACGGCCTGCTGGCCCCGCAACCCGGGTGGCGGCGCTCGCTGGCGCTGGCCATGCTGGTGTCGCGGGTGCTGTCGCCCGGGCCGAAGCTGGGCGTGGAGGACGAGGTGGGGGAGTGCGGCAACAGCACGCTGGGTCTGTTGCTCGGCATCGAGGGCGCCAGCGCCGACAGCCTGTACGCCACGATGGACTGGTTGCTGGAGCGTCAGCCCGAGGTGGAGCAGGCGTTGGCGCGGCGCCACCTGGCAGACGGCGAGCTGGTGCTCTACGATGTCACCTCCAGCTACTTCGAGGGGGAGAAGTGCGGGCTGGCGAAGTTCGGCCACTCGCGCGACGGGCGCCGCGACTGCGCGCAGGTGGTCTACGGCCTGCTGTGCTCGGCGTCGGGTTGCCCGGTGGCGGTGGAGGCGTTCGCCGGCAACACCGCCGACCCGAGGACGCTGTCATCGCAGGTGAAGAAGCTGTGCGAGAGCTACGGCCTGAAGCGCATCGCACTGGTGGGCGACCGCGGCATGCTGACCAAGGCGCGCATCCGCGAGGAGCTGGCCCCGGCCGGCATCAACTGGGTCACCGCCCTCGGCACCCACTCCTTGCGCCAGCTGGTGAAGCAGGGGGAGCTCGAGACGCGCGCGGCGGACGACCCCGAGCTGGCAACCGTCACCAGCACGACCTACCCGGGCGAGCGCCTGATCGTGTGCCGCAACCCGGAGCTGGCCCGGCGCCGCAAGCACACCCGCGATGCCCTGTTGGATCGGGCCGAGGAAGGAATACGGGAACACGCCGAGAAGTACGCGCGCGGGCGCATTGACCGCGACACCCTCAACCGGCACCTCGGCTCGCTGGCCCGGTTGCGCATGGACAAGCACTTCATCCACACGTTCGACGCGGCCGCGAAGTTCTCCTGGGAACGCGACCAGGACTCCATCGACACGGAAGCCGCCCTCGACGGCGTCTACGTGGTGCGCACCAACCTGCCCGAGGGCCAGCTCGGCGAGGACGACGCCGTACACGCCTACAAGAGCCTCGCGCGCGTGGAGCGCGCCTTCCGCTCGATCAAGTCCATCCTTCGCGTGCGCCCGATCCGCCACTTCCGGGAACGGCGCGTGCGCGCCCACCTGTTCCTCTGCATGCTGGCCTACCACGTGGAGTGGCACATGCGCGAGTCGCTGCGGCCCATGCTGTTCACCGACCCGGTCCCGCGGGACGCCCGGCGCAGCCCGGTGGGACCGGCCGAACGATCCGCCGAGGCGAAGCGGCGCGACAGCACGAAAAAGAACGCCGATGGCAGTCGCGTCTATGCGTTCCCTCGGCTCATCCGGCACCTGGAGTCCTTCGTGGCCGTGACCGTCAAGACCGGGGAGCGCGCCGTGCCCGTCCCCAGCCTGAGTGCGGCCACAAAGGATCAACGCAGGGCCTTCGAGTTGCTTGGCATCGAGCCGCATCCGGTCTCGGAGGCGCTCGGCAACTCCCTGCACGTCCCCCAAACCGGAAAGGC